>SFLS01000022.1 GCA_004554485.1 Oscillospiraceae bacterium
AACGCCTGCCCCAGCGCCGAAAGAACGGTGCTGAAGGTAACTTTGCTCCAATCGGGGACCAGCATATACCGCAGCCCCTCGGAAGCGCCGGGCATGGTAAGGGCACGCACCAGCAGGATAATGAGAATCACAAACAAAGCAGGCATTCCTACTTTATTGAATTTCTCAATGCCGCCTTCCACACCCTTTACGATGATGAAACAGGTGATGGCCATAAAGATGGCGCCGAAGAGGATGGCAGTCAAGGGAAAGAAGGTTTCGCCCGTTGCGGCATTATAGCCCAGCAGCTGATAAAAATATCCCAGCGGATCTGAGTAAACCACAGTCGGCTCCGTAATATAGGAGGCGATGTACCGCAATACCCAGCCGCCCACATGGGAATAATAGCAGGCGATGATAAACGCCACCAGAATGCCGAACCAGCCGACCCATTTATACTTGGGGTGGCCCAGTTTGCCAAAGCTGTCGATCGCGTTGGCCTGTGCCGCGCGTCCGATGGAAAGCTCCGACAGCATAACAGGCAGACCGATCAGAATAACAATGGCCAGGTAGATCAGGATAAAGGCTCCGCCGCCGCCCTCATAAGCCTTGCCCGGGAACTTCCAAATGTTCCCCAGGCCGACGGCCGATCCGGCTGCCGCCAGAATAAAGCCGATCTTACTGCCCCATTGTGCGCGATTAGGTTCCATATCGTTTAACTCCTTTGGTATTCAGTTCTTCCTGTCAACAGTTTGTTATCATCATAATATAATTTTTTATGAATAGCAAATAAATTTTTAATGGTTTGTAAAATTCCGTCAAATCAAACAAAATGTTTTTCAAAATCCATGATATTTGTATGTTTTAACGAATCGTATTTCCTTTTTGGGATCTGTATTATTGATTTTGCATAAAATAAATTAATCAATTTAATATTAGCAATTAAGAAATATAATCTACCGTCCTCAGGAAAAGCACCGGATTCCTCCGGTGCTTTTGGGTGGGGAAACAAAAAACGCGGTTATGCGTGGTACAGCTTTTTGGTTTGATACTGCGGCTCGCAGGTCAGGTTGACCCCCAGCTTGTGGTAGACGTTCTCGTCCACCCGGGACAGGATCACGCTGGCGTGCGCCTCGCATCCCCGCAGCTTGGAAAGCTGCTGCATCGCCAGCGCCGCCGTGGGGTTGGTGGCCGCACAGATGGAAAGAGCGATCAGGATCTCATCGGAATGCAGACGGGGATTGTGGTTGCCCATGTGCTCCACCTTCAGCCGCTGGATCGGTTCGATGATGATGGGCGACAGCAGGTGCATTTCGTCGTTGATGCCGCCCAGCTCCTTCAGCGCGTTGAGCATCAGCGCCGCGGACGGCCCCAGCAGAGAGCTTGTCCGACCGGTCACGATACGCCCGTCCGGCAGCTCCAGCGCCATAGCGGGCTGGCCGGTCTGCTCTGCCTTGCGGCAGGCGGCGGCAACCACCGGCCGGTCCTGGGAGGAAACGCCCAGCTGGTTCATGATCAGTTCCTGCTTGTGGATCTCCCCCGGCTCGCTGAGTCCCTGCCGCACCAGACAGGCGGTGGCATAGTACCGGCGGATGACCTCCTGCTCGGAGGCCCGGCGGCAGGCTTCGTCATCGATGATGCAGTATCCTGCCATATTCACCCCCATGTCGGTCGGGCTTTTATAGGGGGAAGCACCGTAAATACGCTGAAAAATGGCGTTAAGCACTGGGAATATCTCAATATCCCGGTTGTAGTTCACCGTCGTTACGCCATAGGCCTCCAGATGGAACGGGTCGATCATATTGACATCGTTAAGGTCGGTCGTGGCGGCCTCATAGGCCAGGTTCACCGGGTGCTTCAGGGGAAGGTTCCAGATGGGGAAGGTCTCGAATTTGGCATAGCCGGCCTTCACGCCCCTCTTGCTTTCGTGGAAGAGCTGGGAAAGGCAGGTGGCCATTTTGCCGCTGCCGGGACCGGGCGCCGTCACCACGACCAGCGGACGGGTGGTCTCGATGTACTCATTTTTGCCAAAGCCCTCATCGCTGACGATCAACGGAACATTGGAGGGATAATCGGGGATGATATAGTGGCGATAGACCTTGACGCCCAGCGCTTCCAGCCGCTTCTGGAATGCATCGGCCGCCGGCTGGGCGCAGTAGTGGGTAATGCACACGCTGCCCACATACAGTCCGATCCCACGGAAAGCATCGATCAGGCGCAGCACATCCAGGTCGTAGGTGATGCCCAGATCGCCTCGGCGCTTGTTTTTCTCAATATCGCCGGCGCTGATGACGATGACGATCTCCGCCGATTCTTTCATCTGCAGCAGCATTTTTACCTTGCTGTCCGGCGCAAAGCCCGGCAGTACCCGGGATGCATGGTAATCGTCAAACAGCTTGCCGCCGAATTCCAGATACAGCTTGCCGCCGAACTGCCCGATCCTCTCCCGGATTTTATCCGACTGCATTTTCAGGTATTTTTCGTTGTCAAACCCGATTTTGAACATGGTCTCCTCCTCTTTCTTCTCCGTCCGTTATGATAAAGCAAAACTGTGGCAAAAATAAAAAAAGCGCCTGACAGAGGCGCTCTTTTTGTTCCCCTTTTGGGGAGCCCTTACGATTATATCATCCGGCAGGCTGCCAAGGCAAGAGAAATCTCGTATAATTTACGGTGGATATTTTAGCCAATAGGTACAAAATCCGTTTAGCCGGATCCTTTCCGGCGGCCGGAAAGCACCACCCCGCCGATAATAAAAGCCGCACCCGCCAGCGCCATCCAGCTCACCGGCTCTCCCAGCAGCAGGTATGCCGCCACGATGGTGATGAACGGCTGCAGATAGATGTAGTTGTTGGCGCGCACCACCCCCAGCCGGCCGATCACGATATTCCACACCGCAAAGCAGACCGCGCTGCCCAGCACCGCCAAAAACAGCAGCGAGGCCAGCATGCCGGGCTCCGAAAACGGGTGCAGGTTAAGGGAAAGCTCCCCACGCAGCAACAGCAGCGGCAGCGAGGTCACGATGCCGTAAAGAATGACCCGGCGGGCCAGCAGGATACTGTCATACCGGCCGGACAGCCGCTTGATGAGCACCGAGTATCCGGCCCAGCTCAATGCGGCCAGCAGCGAAAGCAGGTCTCCCAGCGGGCTGAGCCGCAACACAAAGGTTCCATTAAAGACTACCAGTACAACACCCGCCATGGCCACGGCAAACCCCGCCCATACATTGGCGTTCAGCTTTTCGTCTCGGGTAAAAAAATGCGCCAAAATGGAGGTGAGGATGGGTGCCATTGCCACAATGATGCTGACATTGGCGGCCAGCGTATGCTGCAGTGCCGTGTTTTCAGCCCAGAAATAAAAGGTGCCCCCCAACAGTCCCAACAGCAGCAGGATTCCCTCCTCCCGTCCCTGAAAAAGCAGCGGCCGGGGACGCAGCAGCCATAGCACCAGGTAGGCGATAAGAAAGCGCAAAAACATCACCTGCATCGGCGTGTAGAATTCCAACAACTGCTTGCTGCAGACAAAGGTCGTGGCCCATACCGTTGCCACGCCCAGCGCCATCAGATGCGCCGCGATGGGGGAGGAACTATCTTTCATGGTAATCTCCTTGCTGTTGATGTTTGGCCCCCTCCGGCCAGATGACCGAAAGGGCGCTGTGCTGCGGGTCAAAGTCCTCCCGCAGCCGCTGTGTCAGTTCCTCCGCCGTAGCGGAGCGCAGAATCTCCAGAGGATAGTAAATATCCTCCATCCCGGCAAAGTGGGCAGCGGCCATCAATCCCGCTACCGATTCCACCCGGCCGTACATCCCGATGGTACGGCCGTAGTTGGCCCTGCGGCAGCGCAGAAAATCCTCCTGCGGGATTCCATCCTTCCGCATCGCCGCAATGCGCTCGCACAGCGCCTCGTACACGGCCCGGGGCTGGCGGCTCTCTCCGTCGAACAGACAGCAGATAAAATCCCTGCCGGCCATTACCTCGCTGCCGAACGTCGCGTTGATCTGCCCGGCCTGATACAGCTGCCGGTAAAGATCGGTGGTTTCCCCGCAGATAAGGTCCAGCAGCAGCTCGTCCAGCAGGCGATGCCGCATATTTTCCCTTCCGCCGCCCGGCGCCTTAAAGCCAATCTGGAACATCGGCGACGCGATGGGCATCTGCTGCTCGCAGAACGTTTGCCTGACTTTTCTGGGCTCACGAACGGTCAGCGGACGGGCGGTCCAACGGGCCGCGGGGAAGTACCGCTGTGCCAGTTCCAGCACTGTCTGTTCCTCAAAGCAGCCCGCTACCGTCAGCACCATGTTATCCGGGCAGTAAAAGCGCTCGTAACATCGCCGCAGCAGAGCGGCGTCGATCTTCGCGATGGATTCCTCGGTACCGGCAATGTCCTCCCGCACCGGGTGGTTCCGGTAAAGCGCCTGCAAAAGGTTGGCCGTCACCATCCAGTCGGGGCTGTCGCGGTACATCCGCAGCTCCTCCGCTATGATCCCCCGTTCCCGCCGGACCGAGCTTCCCTCAAAATAAGGCGACGTGACAAAGCCCAGCAACACTGCCAGAGCTTCTTCAAAGCGTTCGGTGCAGCTAAAATAATAGGCCGTTTTATCAAAGCTGGTAAATGCGTTGGCCGAAGCGCCCAGTGCGTCAAACTGCAGCATGGCGTCCCCCTCGGGACCGTCAAACATCTTATGCTCCAGGTAATGGGCCGCACCGGCCGGCAGCCGGACATCCTTTCCCCGCAGCCGGTAGCCGGTATCGATGGAGCCGAATCCTACCGTCAGCATGGCATAGGCGGTTACAAAGCCGGGCATTTGGCACATCTGCACCGTCAGGCCGCTTGGCAGCGTTACGGTTCGGGTGGTCTGTCCCAGCAGCGTCGAAGTATGGATCCGCTCATTCATCGCCGTCACCCGCCTTTCCCTCCGCCCGCAAAAAGAAAACCGTATCCAGCGTCAGCGCCGCGGCGGCCGCCGCCACCTCTTCCCGGGTAATGGAGCGGATCTCCTCCCAGTCCTGCTGCGGCGTTACCGTTTCGCCCTGCAGCAGACCGCTGAGGTACCACCCTTCCAACCTGGCCAGGCTGTCTCCCATGGAGCAGAGCGAGCTGTGGAACGCCAGCTTGATGTGTTCCAGTTCGTCTGCGGTGATATGCCCGGCGGCCAGATCCGCGATCTCCGCCAGAATGGCGTCCTGCAGGGAGCGGCGGTTCTTCTGCTCCAGTCCGCAGTCTACCAGCAGGATCCCGGTCAGCAGATTGATGCGGGCGCTGCAGTAATAACAGGTCCCCAGCCTTTCCCGCACATTGGCAAACAGCCGGGAGCCGGTGCTGCCACCCAGCAGAGCGGTCATTACACGCGCCGCCGTACGGGCGCGTCGGGCCGTCGGCAGCCCGGTACGAAAGCCCATCACCAGCTTGGATTGGCTCATCGGCAGGCTTTCCTGGAGTACCGTGATATGCTCCGCCGCTTTCGGCAGCACCTGTGGGATATGGATCAGCGGAGCGCGCTCCACCCCGGCAAACAGATGCCGGAATGTCTCCTCGGCATAGGCGGGGCTGCCGCAGCCGCTGAAAAAGATCTCGATGCGGGCGGTAGCGATCAGTTCCCGATAGCGGCGGTATGCCTCCGCCGGCGTGACTGCCGCCGCCTCCTGCACCGTACCGTACCGGGAGACCGCAAACCGGCAGCCCCGCCCCATCTCATAGGTGCACCGCTGGGCGGCGTAGCTGCGCTTATCGTTGATCTCCGCCTCGATGGTATCGATCAGATACTGCTGTTCCAGCCGGAACGCCTCCTGTGGGAAGGCTTCGCCCTCCAGCTTCGGCTCCAGCAGGATCTCCCCCAGCAGCTCGGCGCAGCCCCGGCTGATACTCTCCCCCTCCAGCGCAAAGCGGTCGTCCGCCCCGGTGACGGAAAAGGTGAGCAGCTGGTATTCCCCGTGACGGGATACATCGGCATCCAGCACCGCCCCATACAGATCGGCCAACCGGCGCTCCAGCTCGGTCATATCCCGGCAGCGGCAGCTGCCCATCCGCAAAAGATAGGCCGCCAGCGCCGCGGCGGAGGTTTTCCCTTCCTCCAGCGGCGTTACCAGCGTCACCGAGATGCTGTTATGATAAAATTTCGGGTCGTGAATGCAGGAAAACCACACGCCATCTGCAATGGCGCGGCGCTGCAGGGGGTCTGTCATGTCGTCACTCCTGAACAAAATTTTATTAAAGCCCCGTGCCATCAAAGGGCGGGGTAAAGCAGGCATCCGCCGAACTGCGCTGCTGAGTATAGCCCAGCAGCCCCAGCTCCGCGGCCCTCTCGCAGACCTTGCGGTACTCGTAGGTAAAAACCGGACGGGCCAGCTCCCGCAGGACAATCCCCGGCGGCGGGGTATACTGGCTCATCAGGCTTACCCGTATCGTTTGGGGGTCAAATTCCTCCGCCAGCCATTCAATCAGCCGCAGGGAATCCCGGAACGATCCGGGCAGTACCAGATGCCGCACGATCACGCCGCTTTGCAGCATACCCTGTGCGTCAAACCGCGGCGGCCCCACCTGCCGCACCATTTCCGGGATGGCGCGGGATGCCACCACAAAGTAGTCGGCGGCGGCGGAATACCGGGCCGAAAGGGTGCTGTCGTAATATTTCAGATCCGGCAGATAGATCTGGACCCGTCCCTCCAGAAGCCGCAGCGTTTCCACCCGCTCGTAGCCGCCGGTGTTATAAAGGACGGGGATGGTCAGCCGCTCCCCCACCAGGGTCAGCGCCTCCAGGATCCAGGGCAGGTACTGGGTGGGGGTCACCAGGTTGATATTGTAAGCGCCCTGCGCCTGCAATTCCAGAAAGATCTCCGCCAGCCGTTCGGCGGTGATTGCCCGGCCCTCTCCCCCGTGGCTGATCGACCCGTTCTGGCAATAGACGCAGCCCAGCGTACAGCCGCAGAAAAAGACCGTCCCGGAGCCGCGGCCGGGGTCGGTACCGCTCAGGCACGGCTCCTCCCAGCGGTGCAGCGCCGCACGTGCCGCCAGCAGGGTATCCCCCGCACCGCAGCGTCCTTTGCTCCGATGTCGGTCGACCCCGCAGCGGCGGGGGCACAGCGTGCAGTGTTCCGGTATCTGTACAGCCATTCTGTCTCTATGCCGCCTTTCAGCAGAATGCCGCAGGATTCCCTGCGGCACTTTGTTTTTTCGTTTTGCTTACTTTACCGTTACGCCGTCAAAGGCTGCCCACGGCAGCACGGTCATGCCGTCGCAGGCCGTTTCCCGGCTGATACCCCGGAGGTTCTGGAGCAGGTGGGAAAAGTTGCCGCTGATCATCGTTTCGGTCACAGCGCCCGCCAGACGGCCGTTGCGGATCCGGAAGCTGTTTTTGGCCACGCCGTTAAAATCGCCGCTGGGGCCGGGCGCGCCGCCGGAAAAGCGGTTGATCAGGATCCCGTTTTCGATCCCCGCGATCAGCTCCTCCAGGCTCTTTTCGCCGGGGTGCAGGAAGTAAGCGCCGCTTTGGTTGGCCGCCCGCGTCAGACCGGTCTTGCGAGCCGCGAAGTTGGAAAGACAAAAGCTCTTCAGCACGCCGTCCTGCAGGATCACGCCGTTTTCACTGCGAAAGCCGTCGACGTCGAAGCGTTCCCCGCAGACGATCCGTTCATCCAGCGGGCGGGTCTCCAGCGTAATGCCGGCGGAGGCCACCTGTTGCCCCAGCTTATCCCGCCAGATGCTGGTACCGCCGATCAGAGCGGAATCTCCGGCGTAGCAGCTCAGCGCCGTTCCCAGAAATTCGCCCATAAAGGCCGGTGTGACCAGCAGTGTTCCCTCAAACTTTTCCGGCACCGGGGCGGCGGTCAGGTCTGCCTCGGCGTCCTGCAGCAGGCGGCGCATCATATCCAGCTCCATCACGGGGCGGTCCAGGTTCTTGGTCAGGTGGTAGGTGCCGTTAAAGGAGCCTGCCTTTTCCCCCTCGTGGGCGGAAAACATGGTGCTGAACACATAGGCGCCGTTTTCGTAGCGCATCTCCACGCCGTTGGTGTTCATCAGCAGGATATCGTCATGATCGTATTTGGCGACCAACTGTTCCATCATTACCTTGGGATACTCCGTCTTCAGGGTATCCATATACTCCTGCAGACGGTCGAACAGCCGGTTGCGGTCCGGGGTCAGCACCCCGTCGGTAAAGTGACCGTTTTCACCCTTGGGGGCAATGGATTCCGCCTCATCGGGCTGCGCGGCCAGCGCCGCCGCCATACAGTCGGCGACCGCACGGTCGATGGCCTCCCTCTCGCAGCTGTTGGTGGAAATGCGGCCGGTGCGCTGCTCCTTGATGGCCTTCAGCGACAGTCCGGTCTTAAAGCCGGAGCGCATCAGGCTGAATTCCCCGCCGTCAATGTTCAGCTCGTCCAGCTTTCCGCCGCTTACCAGCACGGCGGCATCATCGGCGCCCGCTTTTTTCAGCTGCTCCAACGCATAGCAGGCAGCATCTTTCCGATTCATCATCTCGCATTCCTCACTTTCCCGCTACATTTACTTTGCATTTTACGGCAGGGCCGCCCATGCCCACCGGCATCGGCTGCTTTTTGCCGCAGGTGCCGCTGCAGGTCCATACCATATCATCGCTCAACATATCTACCGTCTGCAGCATCTGGAACGCCACGCCGGAAATGGTGGTATCCCGGACGGCCCGGCCCAGCTTGCCGTGTTTGATCTCATAGCCCATCATAATGCCGAACATGAACTCTCCGGTGGTATCGGCCTGCCCGTTGTTGGTCTGGGTAAAGTAATATCCGTCGTCAATGGCGGCGATCATGTCCTCCAGCTTATCGTGGCCGGGCAGGATCGCGGTATTGCGCATTCTGATCAGCGGTTCATCGCTGTATGCATAGCCGCGGGCATTGCCGCAGGGTTCCATGCCGAAGTGAACAGCCGATTCCCGGCTGTTCATGTATCCCACCAGCATACCGTCCTTGATGAGCAGCTGATCGCGGGCCGGCGTGCCCTCGTCATCCACGTATACCGGCAGCGGCGCACGGCTTCCGTCCGGCAGGGTATGGGCAAAATCCACCATGGTGATCAGGTCGCTGGCCACCCGTTTGCCAAGGCTGTGGGCCGCCACCGAGCCGCCCAGCACCAGATCGGCCTCCACGGTGTGCCCCACCGCCTCGTGCGCCAGGATCCCGGCCAGATCCGGTGCCAGTACAACATCCTTCAGACCGGCGCTGGTAAAGACGCCCTCCCGCTTTTGCATCAGCGTTTCCACCATCTCATCCAGCTTGGCGTGGTACTGGGCGGGGTCGGTGAAATAGTCGGTCAGGATCCCCTCGCCGCCGCCCAGCACGTCAAAGAACTCCACCGGCATACCGTCGGGGGCTTCCGCGGTCAGTCTTACCACGAAGTGCGTCCGCGGGCGAACGCTGTGGCTGTTGGTGCCGTCGCTGACCAGCAGCAATTTTTCCATGCAGTTGTGGCGCAGCACAACGGTGCGGCTGGCCAGCTGCGGATATTTTTCCTTCAGGTAATCATCTACCGCCCGCACGAATTCCACATAGTCCTTCTGGGCCACATCGATGTATTCTTTATCCAGCGCTGTCATCCCGCCGGGAAGCGCCGGCAGGGCGGGACGGCCCTTTTGAATACGGGTATCCAGAAACAGGGCGTTTTCCTCTGCCGCCCTCAGAACCCGGCGCACGCTTTCCTCCTCGTACTCCACGGCGCTGGCAAAGCCGTAAACACCGTTGCGGTACACGCGGGCGCAAACGCCGCCCTGCTCCGCCCGGACATTGGAGAACATACTGCCGTTGAGCATCCCCACGGAGCGCGCCGTGTTCATCTGCGCGCGCAGCTCCACATGTCCGGTCAGCTCCGCCGCAAACGGCGAAAGATAATCCTTCAGCATAACGAATCCTCCGTATTGGTTATTGTTCCGCCGCCGACGACCGTCTCTCCGCGGTAAAAGACCACCGCCTGACCGGGCGCCGGGGCGCGCTGTGCCGTTTCAAATTCCACCCGGACCGATCCGGGTGTTGTGCCGGGGGAGATGACCGCCGGCGAAAGCGGATGGGCGTAGCGGATCTTTGCCTCAACCGTCAGCGGACCGGTCAGCTCATCCACCGCGATCCAGTTGACCTGCTCCGCCGTCAGGCTCCTGCAAAACAGATGTCTTTCCTCCATCGTCAGCTCCACGGTGTTGCAGCGGGGGTCGATCCGCTTGACATAGGCGTGGCATCCCAGTGAGATCCCCAGTCCCTTACGCTGTCCAACGGTATAGCGGGCAATCCCTTTGTGCCGTCCCAGCACGGTGCCGTCCTCCGCAATAAAATTGCCGGGGGGCGGCTCACTGCCGGTATACCGGCGTAGAAAAGCCCCATAGTCCCCATCCGGGATAAAGCAGATATCCTGACTGTCCGGCTTGCGGGCAACTACCAGACCGTTTTTTTCGGCAATAGCCCGGATCTCCTCCTTGGAATAGTCCCCCAGCGGAAGCCGCAGCAGCTCCAGCTGCGGCTGGGTCAGGTTGTATAAGACGTAGCTCTGGTCCTTTGCGGGATGTACGGCCCGCAGCAGTTCCCAGCGGCCGGTTGCCGCGTTATAGCCGCAGCGGGCATAGTGTCCGGTCGCCATCCGGTCAAAGCCCAGCTCCCGCAGCTTGTGGGCAAACGCCCCGAACTTGATCGCCCGGTTGCAGTTAATGCAGGGGTTCGGCGTCCGCCCGCGCAGGTACTCGGCCACAAACGGCGCCACTACCTCCTGCCGGAACAGCTCCTTGTAGTTGAGCACATAGTGCGGGATGCCCAACTGCTGGCAAACATAGGCGGCGTCCCGCGCGTCATCGGCACTGCAGCAGCCCGAATCCGCCTGGGGATCATCCCACAGCTTGAAGGTCACGCCGGTCACTTCGTATCCCTGCTCCTTCAGCAGAAAGGCGGCTACCGAACTGTCCACACCGCCGCTCATGCCCACCATGATCTTTTCCGCCATTGGCCAACCTCCTTTTGCAGTTCCTTTTTTCTCGTGTCGGGGCGGGGGTTCCTCCGCCGGTCAGCCGGCGGTCTTTTTACGGCGCAGGCGTTCCATGATCGCCACGACCACATAGCCCAGTTCCTTTACCCGCAGCAGCAGGCAGGCGATAAAGTAAACCGCCATGGCCACCAGGACCGCCGCCAGCAGCCCCGGCAGCAGCGAATCGGTAAGCCCGCTGATCCACCGGTAGAAAGGCAGCGTCACCGCCGCCATTACCCCGGCGGCCAGCAGCATCTTCAGGTAGGTTCCCGCCAGATACCGGTATCCCATGTGGCCCATCTTCCTCTGCAGCTGCACCAACAGCATTACGGTGGTGATCAGCGAAGAAAGCGCCGTGGCCAGCGCCAGGCCCTTGTGCTCCATCTTCTGCATCAGCAGCAGGTTCAGCACGATATTCAGCAGGATAGTGATCGCCGAATTGACGGTCGGCGTTTTGGCGTCCTGCCGTGCATAATAGACGTTAATGGTGACCTCCTTGAGGCTATAGAACAAAAGCCCCAGCGAGTAAAAAAAGACAACCTCTCCGGTGCGCTGCACGTCATAGGCAGTAAATTCGCCCCGGAAGAACAAAAGCTGCACAAACTCCTTGGCGAACATCATCATGCCCGCCGCAATGGGGATAACGAACAGACCGATGATCCCGCAGCTGGAACGGTAGGTCTTTTTCAGCTGCTTGGTATCGCTGGCGGCGGAAAGCCGGGAAAGCTGCGGAAACAGCGCCGTGGTAATGGAAACCACAAATACCGAAGTCACAAACCCGGTGATGCGGTTGCCGTAGTTCATCACCGAAACAACGCCCTCGGTCAGCAGCGAAGCGATGCTCTTATCAATAAGGATATTGATGGAGTTGATGGCCTTCCCCAAAAAGATGGGCAGCACCATCACCAAAAAGCGGCGGATGTTGCGGTTGCGGAAGGCGGCATCCGGACGATAGGAAAACTCATTCCGCAGAGCCACCAGCAGCACCAGGATAAACTCTCCGGCATAGCCGATGACCACGCCCCAGCCCAGCAGATCGTAGTTGATGTGCGCCAGCAGAATGGTAGAAATGACCGCGATGTTCAGCGGGACGCTTACCATACCCACCGCAAAAAAGCGGCCCTTCATCTGCAGATAGCCCTGAATGATATATCCGACCCCCAAAAACAGCAGCGAGGCGATCATGATGGAGGAAAGGTTGACGGCCAGATCCAGCTGTCCGCCGGTAAAGCCCAGGGCAAACAGCCGCACAATGGGATACCGCAGCACCAGGAATACCGCCACAAACAGCATCGACATCAAAAAGGACATGGTGATGACCTGATTGTGGAACGGTTTTTCCTCCGACGGGTGATTCTGCTGCAGGTCGGTATAGACGCTGATATAGCTGGTCAGCATCGCGGTGCCCAGGCCGGAAAACAGGATCGTCGGCAGCGTAAAGGCTACGACATAGGCGTCGCTGACGTTGCTGGCACCGTAGGAAAACGCCAGCGAAAGCTCCCGGCAGAACCCCAGCACCTTGGCCAGTATCGTGGTCAGCACCATTATCACCGCATGAACGGCAGTTTTATTCATGTACTTGTACTCCGATCAATTAGAATGGCCGGCCGTTCACCGCAGCTTGCCGAAATGGCTGAAGGGGAACAGTGTAAAGACCGCGCGGCCCTGGATCGATTCCGCCGAAACGTAAGGATCGCTCCAGTAACGGGAATCCAGCGAATTGGCACGGTTATCGCCCATAAAGAGATAATACCCCTCTGGCACGTCAAATACACTGGGAATGGCATACTGGTATACCACATAGTCCTCGCTTTGTACCTCGCCGTTGATGGTCATGATGCCGTTTTCGTCGATCTCCACATGGTCGCCCGGCAGGCCGATCAGGCGCTTGATCAGCGTCGTCCCCGCCAGCTCCGGCGTCTCCGCCTCAAAGACGATGACGTCCCCGCGCTCCAGCTTTTCCAGGTCATGGACCCGCAGCGTAAACAGGGCGCTGCGTTCCTGAATGGTCGGCTCCATTGAACCGCTGGGAACGATGGCGATAAAGAAGATGAACTTGACGATCAGCAGCAGCGCCAGGATCTCCAGCCCGAAAGGGAGAATCCATTCCTTCCACAGCCGCTTCCAGGTCATCGGCTGTTTCTCCTTTTTGGGCTTTTCTTCGGGCATATTGTTGTTTTCCATGGTATCGGTCATGTTATATCCTCACTGTGTCGTTTTTGTTATTTCAGGATCTCCCGCAAAAAGCTTGTGCCGGCAATATTGGCTTTCACCCCAAAGTATTCCGCCACCGTCGCCGCCAGATCGGCGTAGGTGGAACGGGTTCCCAGGTTATATGCGGCCTTTATTTTCGCCCCATAGGCCAGCAGCGGCACGTGCTCACGGGAATGGTCGGTGCTGGGGGTGGAAGGGTCGCAGCCATGGTCTGCCGTGATAAACAGCAGGTCGTCCTCTTTCAGCATCGGCAGCAGCTTCCGCAGCTGGCCGTCAAATTCGGTCAGGGCGGCGGCGTAGCCGTCCACATCGTTGCGGTGGCCGTACAGCATATCAAAATCCACCAGGTTAACAAAGCACAGACCCTCAAAATCCTGCGCAGCGTAATGGAGGGTATGCTCCATGCCGTCGGCGTTGCTTTTGTTGCGCACCATTTCGGTAATGCCCTGCCCGGCAAAGATATCATAGATCTTGCCGACGCCGATAGTGGCCAGTCCTGCCTGCTTCAGTTCGTCCAGCAGGGTGGGCGCGGGCGGCAGCAGAGAAAAATCGTGCCGGTTGCTGGTGCGCACATAATTGGGGTATTCCCCGGTATAGGGACGGGCAATCACCCGCCCGACGCCCAGCTCCGGCCCCGTCAGCATCTCCCGGGCAATCTCGCAGATCCGGTACAGCTCCTCCGGGGGAATATCCGCCTCATTGGCCGCGATCTGGAATACGCTGTCGGCGGAGGTGTAGCAGATCAGCCCGCCGGTTTCCTTCTGCTCCCGGCCGTAGTCCCGGATGACCTCGGTGCCGGAATAGGGCTTGTTGCACAGCACCTTCCGGCCGGTTTTCTCCTCAAAGGCCTGGATAAAATCCGCCGGGAACCCATCGGGAAAGGTGGGCAGCGGGCGGGGCGAGATCAGCCCTGCCAGTTCCCAGTGCCCGATGGTGGTATCTTTGCCGCGGCTCATTTCCGCCATCCGACCGTAGGCCGCCGTCGGGGACGGCACGGGGGTGCCGCAGTCTACCGAATCAATGTTAAAAATACCCATTTTGCTCAGCGTCGGAATATCCAGCCTGGAAGAGGCGGTACAGGCCCGCAGCGTATTGCTGCCCGCATCGCCAAAGTCGGCGCTGTCCGGCATTTCGCCGCATCCGCAGCTGTCCAGCACGATCAGGAATACACGCTTTGCCATCATGCTCACTCTCCTTACTCCCCGCAGATCACCCGCAGGGTTAATTTAGGATATCATACTATTGGTCTATTATACCATGCTTTGGCGGTAAAGGAAAGTAAATATTCCTTTAATATTCTTCCCCGCCCACCCGGGCGCCCCGGACGCTTTGCACGGCGAATTTTATGCCCCGCAGCCCCTCCTTTTGTTGACGATAACGCCAAAAAAGGCTATCATAAAGTCGGACAATTTGAAACCGGCATAAAGGAGGCCCTTCCATGAAGCAGTACGTTATCGCGCTTGACCAGGGAACGACCAGTTCCCGCGCCATTCTGTTCGACCGGGAGCAGAACATCATCGCCATGGGGCAAAAGGAATTTACCCAGCATTACCCCAAAGCCGGCTATGTGGAGCATGATCCGATGGAGATCTATTCCTCCCAGTACGGCGTTATGGTGGAGGTGCTGGCCAAAAGCAACGTTTCGCCGGAGGAGGTCGCCGCCATCGGCATCACCAACCAGCGGGAAACCACCATCGTGTGGGATAAGGAAACCGGCCGTCCCATTTATAACGCCATCGTATGGCAGTGCCGCCGCACCGCCCCGATCTGCGAGGAACTGAAGCGGCAGGGGCTGGAGCCGTATATTCGGGAGCATACCGGCCTACTGATCGACGCCTATTTTTCCGGCACCAAGGTCAAGTGGATCCTGGATAACGTCCCCGACGCCCGCAAGATGGCGGCGGAGGGCCGCCTGCTGTTCGGCACCGTGGATAGCTGGCTGATCTGGAAGCTGACCGGCGGGCGGGTGCACGTCACCGATTACACCAACGCCTCCCGCACCATGCTGTACGATATCCGCCATATGTGCTGGGATAAGATCATCTGCGACGCGCTGGAGATCCCCATGAATATGCTGCCGGAGGTGCGTTCCTCCAGTGAAGTGTACGGCACCATGAACTACGCCGGCGTGGAAATCCCCATTGCCGGCTGCGCCGGCGACCAGCAGGCGGCGCTGTTCGGGCAGACCTGCTTTGAGGCAGGCGAGGCTAAAAACACCTACGGCACCGGCTGCTTTTTACTGATGAACACCGGCAGCGACTTTTTCCAGAGCCAGAACGGGCTGGTGACCACCATGGCCGCCAGCGCCGACGGACGTCCCTGCTACGCCCTGGAGGGCAGCGTATTCATCGGCGGCGCGGTCATCCAGTGGATCCGGGATGAACTGCACCTGATCCAGGAGGCCGCGGACAGCGAGTACTTCGCCAGCCGGCTGGAGGATAACGGCGGCGTCTACGTTGTGCCGGCCTTTACCGGGCTTGGCGCCCCCTACTGGGACATGTACGCCCGCGGCGCCATCATGGGGCTAACCCGCGGCTGCAACCGCAAGCACATTATCCGGGCCGCGCTGGAATCCATCGCCTACCAAAGCCGCGACGTCCTGAACGCCATGCAGCGGGATACCGGCATCCGGCTGCAGGAGCTGCGGGTGGACGGCGGCGCTTCCGCCAACAACTTCCTGATGCAGTTCCAGAGTGATATTATCAACACTACCATCCGTCGCCCCATGATCCGGGAGACCACGGCGCTGGGCGCCGCCTATCTGGCGGGACTTGCCACCGGCGTTTGGGACGATCTGGATGAGATCCGTTCCCAATGGACACTGGATAAGCTGTACCTCCCCCAGATGCCTGCGGACGTGCGGGAGCGAAACCTTCGCGGCTGGGATAAGGCCATCGGCCGGGTGCAGGGCTGGGAAGATTGCTGATTTCCCCTTGCCGAACTCCTGAACCCCGCGCAGGGGCCGGGCGCCCCGCAGGGCACCGCCCTCCGGGCGGTGTAACGGGCTTCGCCCGTCCCGGCGGCTGCGCCGCCGCCCCTGCGGGGCGCCCTCCCCTCAGCGCTGATCTTCGATGAAAGGCAGGTGCCTGCTGTGACCAAAACCATGCTGACCCCCTGGGGCGAAACACTCGACCGGGAACATCCCCTGTCGGAATACCCCCGTCCTCAGCTGCGGCGGCAAAGTTATCTCAACCTTAACGGCCCGTGGGAGTACGCCATCGCCCAAACCGCCGTCCGTCCCACCGCCATGCAGGGGGAGATCATCGTCCCCTTTTCCCCGGAAGCGCCGCTCTCCGGCGTCGGGCATATCCTGCAGCCCGATGAATTCCTGTGGTACCGCCGCACCGTCACCCTGCCGCCGGCGCTTTGTCCGCAGGGCGGCCGGCTGCTGCTGCATTTCGGTGCCGTGGATCAAAACTGCACGGTCTGGATCAACAATTTTGAGGCGGGCCGCCACCGGGGCGGGTATCTCCCCTTTACGCTGGATATAACTGACTACCTACGGGAGAATACCCTGCTCATCGAGCTTTGCGTCTCCGACCCCACCGATACCGCCGCTCTTTCCCGCGGCAAGCAGCGGCTGAAAAACGGCGGTATCTGGTATACGCCGCAGTCCGGCATCTGGCAGACAGTCTGGCTGGAGGGCGTCCCGCAGAATTACCTGCGCGGACTGCGCATCACCCCTGAGCTTTCCACCGGGCAGGTGTATTATCAGCTGGAGGCTGACGAGACCGACGGGGCCAATATTGTAGTGCGCCAAAACGGTGTTGTGATCGCGGAGGACTGGGCCGATGAAACCGGCGCGGCCTCCTCGCTTATCCGTCCGGAGTATCTGCGCCCCTGGTGTCCGGAGGATCCTTTTCTTTACGACGTCACCATTACCCTGCCCGGCGGCGATACGGTGCAAAGCTATTTCGGGATGCGCTCCTTCGGCGTCGGGCCGGATGAAAACGGGGTTCCCCGCCTGCTTCTCAACGGTAAGCCTTATTTCCACAACGGTCTGCTGGATCAGGGCTACTGGAGCGACGGTCTTTACACCGCCCCCAGCGATGAAGCGATGATCCATGATATCGCCGAAATGAAGCGGCTGGGCTTTAATATGCTGCGCAAGCACATCAAGGTGGAGCCGCTGCGCTGGTACTACCACTGCGACCGGCTGGGGATGCTGGTCTGGCAGGATATGATAAACGGCGGCGACGCCTATTCCCCCTGGAGCATCTATGTGTTCTCCAACCTCGGCCTGAAGGTAAAGGATGACCGCTACCGCTTTTTTTCCCGCACCGATGCCGCTGCCCGCGCCCATTACTACGAGGAACTGGGGCAGCTGACCGACCTGCTGTATAATACCGTCAGCCTTGCCATGTGGGTGCCGTTCAACGAAGGCTGGGGCCAGTTCGACGCCCTTAAAGCCGCGGAATTTATCCGCCGGCGGGATCCTACCCGTACCGTCGACCACGCCAGCGGCTGGTACGACCAGGGCGGCGGCGATATCAAAAGCATCCACTGGTATTTCCGGCCCTACCGCCATCATCAGCGCAAAGGGGAGCAGCGGGCCGTCTGCCTCACCGAATACGGCGGTTACAACTGCGCGGTCCCCGGCCACTGCTGGGGCGATAAGGCCGAGTTCGGCTATAAGAAGATCTCCGACCCCTCGGAATTCAACCGGGCCTTTGAACGGCTGATGACCGAACAGATCCTCCCCGCCAAACAGCAGGGGCTGGCCGCCGCCGTCTACACCCAGGTCAGCGATGTGGAAAGCGAGCGCAACGGCTTGCTCACCTATGACCGCCGCGTCTGCAAAGCCGAACCGGAACGGTTCTGCCGGATCAACGCGCTGCTTTCGGATTAGCCTTGCATTGCCGCGGCGGAATGTGGTATACTGGTAAAACCGAAGGAGTGAGCTGGGCAGCAGCGGGCGGGTGACCGAAAGGCCCCGCATGAGGAAAGTCCGAGCTCCGCAGGGCAGGATAGCTGCTAACGGCAGCCGGCGGCGACGCCCGGGAAAGTGCAACAGAGAGATACCGCCCCAGCCCGGCTGGGGTAAGGGTGGAAAGGCGAGGTAAGAGCTCACCAGCTTTGGGGAGACCCAAAGGCTATGTAAACCCTATCCGGAGCAACACCAAGCGGGATCACAGGGGGCGGCCCGTCCCGATCCCCAAAAGCGTGGCTTGAGCCTGTCGGCAACGGCAGGCCTAGATAGATTGCTGTCCCAGACAGAACTCGGCTTACAGGCTCACTCCTTGGGCAGAATAACACTAAAACGGACTTGCTCCCTACCAGGGGTGCAAGTCCGTTTTTTCCGTGCCCGCTTATATCAGGGCAAAGGCTGTCAGCAGCCAGATGGTAAAGAACATCGTGACCACCGAAAACACCGTCGTCACCACCACCAGCTGCCCCGCCAGCTCTCCGTCGGCTCCGCATTGGTTGGCCAGCGTATAGCCGGAAACCGCCGTGGGGCAGGCCAGCATGACCGCCAGCGTGGCAAGCGTCTCTCCGCGAAAGCCCATCAGCACCACCAGCGGGATAAAGACCAGTGGGATCACAAGGCTCTTGCCCAGCACCGCCATCCACAGCGAACGGCCGTAGTCCCCCAGGCGGGAAAGATGGATGCTGCCGCCCAGCACGATCAGGCAGTACGGCGTTGCCATACCGCCGATATCGCTTACCGCCTTTTCCACCGGCTGCGGCAGCGGGATCCGCAGCAGCAGGAACAAAAGCCCCAGCGCTGCTCCGATCAGGTAGGGATTTTTAATGATGTTCAGCAATAGCCCGGCGGTCTTTACCTTCCCGCCGCGGTAGACCTCAAATAGAATGGCCGAAATGGTGCTGGTCAGCGGGATGATCACCGCCGCGATCACCGCGATCAGCCCCGTATTCTCTCCCCCGTACAGGGAAGCGATGATCGCCATCCCAAAGATGACAAAATTCACCCGTATCTCGCATTGGATGATCGGGCCGCGGCGACGGGGATCCTTTTCTGCTGCCGTAAAAACAGCCAGCGCCAGCACAAAAATAACCAGGATATTCCCCACTGCCGCCAGCAGCGGCCGGGCGTACCGCGCGATATCCCACTCGGCACGGTACAGGCTGTAAAAAAGCTGCGTCGGCAAAAAGAGTTTAAAGCCCAGCCGGTCCATCACATTCAAAGACTTTTCATCCACCCATCCCAAGTGCCGAACCAGCATACCGATAGCCAGCACCAGCAGGATGGGCACCACTATCCTAACCGAAAGGAGAAAACCCGCCATATCAGATCCTCGTTTTCTATCAGTTTTTCTCCTATTATAGCGGGTTTCCCCCTCAAAGACAATTCTTTCCCCGGGTCATTTGGGATTTCAAATCCCTTTTCAGAAGGTTACTCGACCGGCAGATATTTTCCGTCCTCGATCCGGTACAGGCTTTTGACCGGCGCGATTTTTTGCAGGATCTCCGGCGCCTGCAGGCTGGTAAAACGCACCGCTGTCCCGCAGCTTGCTTCCAGCATCCGCGGACGGGGCATCAGGCGGTTGGGGATTCTGCGCAGGCTGAGTGCCCGCGCGTATTCTATTGCCTGCATCTGGTTGGGAAAGGTCGCAAGATATTCCATGATATTGCCCCCCTTCGGGCCATTGGGGCATAGCCCCACACCATACTATGCAGGGACAATATATTGCGGTATCCGGTACCGGGACAGGCTTCCCGGCATAGACTGGGGCGACTGTCTCCTTGTTTTTGGCGCAGAATCATGCTATAATAAAGCAATAATCCCGAAAAAGATGAACGGAGGCCCCTATGAAACAGATCTATCTGGATAACGGTGCGACCAGCTTCCCCAAAGCGCCGGGGGTTGGCCAGGCCATGAAAGACTATATCGAAAAGGTCGGTGTCAACGTCAACCGCTCCAGCTACCGGGCCACTGCCGAAGCGGCCCTTTCCACCCTT
>SFLS01000023.1 GCA_004554485.1 Oscillospiraceae bacterium
GATTGTAACCCGTGAGGTCTGCCGATTTGCGAGAAACACCGTTGACACTCTTGTTACCACAAGAGAACTGAAAAATATCGGCGTTGAGGTGTATTTTGTGGAGGATAATATTTGGACAATGGACGGAGACGGTGAACTTCGACTGACAATTATGGCAACCCTTGCACAAGAGGAAAGCCGCAAAACCTCGGAGCGTGTAAAAGCCGGACAGCATATCAGCCGACAACAAGGTATGGTGTACGGCAGAGGAAATATCTTGGGTTATAACCGTAAAGCAAAATCCACATACACAATAAACTCCGAACAGGCGGAAACCGTGCGAATGATTTTTGATATGTACTTACAGGGCGAAATGGGCGCCTCCAAAATTGCGAACGAGCTCACACGGCTTGGACGAAAAAATGCATCGGGTTTGGTAAAGTGGTCACCGTGCGTAATTACGAGAATTGTCAATAACCCTACATATATGGGTTATCAGGCTTACGGAAAATCATACAGCAACAACTATCTTGAACAAAAACGAATACTTAATAACGATTTTTCCACATATATGCTCGTAAAAAGCGATTATGAGCCTATTATAACCGAGGAAGAATGGTATCGGTGTCAGGAAATCAAACAACGGAGAG
Organism: Oscillospiraceae bacterium; assembly: GCA_004554485.1. GTDB lineage: Bacteria > Bacillota > Clostridia > Oscillospirales > Ruminococcaceae > Angelakisella. Next base: position 630 of record SFLS01000023.1, read on the forward strand.
TAACAAAAACAATAGGCGTTTCTACCGACGGCAAGAAGAAACAACCGAATCACGGCAAAAACGAAACAAAAGACCTGTGGGCAACCAAATTGAAATGCCGATGCGGAGCGTCCTTCCGCAGAAATCGCTGGCACAAAAACAACAACGCACCTTGGTCATACGGATACCTTTGCTATAACAGGTTGAACAATGGCTCCGCTCAAAAACGTCGTGACGCAGGATTGGACGATACCGGCTACTGCGACCAGACGGAAATACCCGATTGGAAACTTGAAATGATGGGCAAAATGATTATGGAGCAGGTATGGCGGACAAGAGCCGAAGATATAAAACTCGCCTGCGAGATACTTCAAGAATGTTATAAACTGGATAGTAAATCCCCTCGGCAAAACAAATCGGTTATGCTTGCAAATATCGAAAAACTGAAATCCAAAAAAGATATTCTTTTGGATATGCGCAGCGACGGCGAAATCACAAAAGAGGAATTTTTGAACAAGAAAGAAGAAATCGACATAAAGATTTCACAGCTGACCGCAGAATATGAAAAAGACGATTGCCCGATCGAAAGCGACGAAGCGGGTTTGGAACTTGGTAAAATTGAAGCGGCGCTGAATGAGCTGATTGATTTTTCACAACCGGTCTTGCCCCGTGAAATTTATCAGAAGTTTGTTGCAAAGGTAACGCCTTACAGCAAAACTCATTACAGGTGGTATCTGAATTTAGACGGCACGGGAACACAGACGGCAGACGTTAAGGTGAACGGCAGAAAATCCAATGCGGCTGTCGCATTCTGCGATGAGGGGGAAATTCCCCCGGTACATTTTAAAGAGATTATTTTCTTTAATATTTTGAAACAGGAAATTATAAATAAAAAATCGTTTTTCGTGGCTACTCTGCACAGGCTGCTATCAAAGCAAAATAAGCGGTTCCTTAACAAAGCCCCCGTTCCGTACGGAACGGGGGCTTTGTGCGGCTTACCGCATTTCGGGACGGGGCGGCGTTTTACGGGGCGAAAGGATGCCGCAGTTTTCAAAAAATATTTACATTTTCCACCTTGTCAGCGCAGGGCGCACAGGGTTATACTAAAACCAGATTCGGGACCCCGTTTTCGACAAGATGAAACCGGAAAACGGCGGTCTTTTTTTCGGTTCGGGGAGGGTGCAAGGTGGTATTTTCCAGCCTGCTGTTTGTCTTTTTGTTTTTGACGCTGAACCTGGTCTCCCAGGCGAGGCTGCGTGGTGTGCGCGCCAAAAATATTGCCATGCTGGCCTTCTCGCTGGTCTTTTTCAGCTGGGCGGGGCCGCGGTATGTGGCGCTGCTTCTGCTGGATACCGCCCTGTGCTGGCTTTTCGCGCTGCGCATCGAAAAGAACCCCCGCACCAAAAAGCGCTCGCTGGTGCTGTGCACGGCGCTGCTGCTGGCGGTGCTGGCCGTTTTTAAGTATACCGGCTTTTTGCTGGGCAACCTGCAAAGCCTGACCGGCTGGCCGGAGGTCATCCCGGAGATCGTGCTGCCCATCGGGATCTCATTCTATACCTTCCAGCTGATCAGCTATGTGGCCGACGTTTACCGGGGCGAGGTGCCCGCACAGAAAAAGTACTGGATGCTGCTGCTTTACGCCAGTCTGTTCCACCAGTGCATCGCGGGGCCCATTGTGCGCTACCGGGATGTGGCCGCCGACCTGGAACGCCGGCAGGTGCATTCCGCCGAGGTGAGCCGCGGGGTGAGCCGCTTTACCGTGGGGCTGGCCAAAAAAGCGGTGCTGGCCAATTCGGTGGCGGCGCTGGCCGACCGCTGGCTGCCGCTGACAGCCGAGGGGCTTTCCGCCATCCCCACCGCAGGGCTGTGGCTGGGCGGCTTTTGCTATATGCTGCAGATCTATCTGGATTTTTCGGCCTACTCCGACATGGCGATCGGCATGGGGCTGATGTGCGGGCTGCACTATAAGGAAAACTTCCGGTACCCCTATCTGGCCGATTCGGTGACCGAGTTCTGGCGGCGGTGGCACATTTCGCTTTCCTCCTTTTTCCGGGATTATGTCTATATCCCGCTGGGCGGCAACCGCTGCTCCCGGGGGCGGCAGCTGCTGAACCTGCTGATCGTGTGGGGGCTGACCGGCCTGTGGCACGGCGCTTCCTGGAACTATGTGCTGTGGGGGCTGTACTTCTTCGTCTTTCTGGCCGCGGAAAAATTCCTGCTGGCGGAGCGGCTGCCCCGGATACCGCGGGCACTGCGGCATCTGGCGGTGCTGGGGATCGTCTATTTCTGCTGGGTCATCTTCAAGTTCCGGGACCCGGCGGCGCTGGGGACGATGCTTTCCGGACTGTTCGGCGGCAACGGCGCCGCGACCGATATGGCGGTTTCGCTGAGTTTTCAGAACAACCTCTTTTTGCTGGTCGTGGCGGCGGTGGCCTGTACCCCGCTGACGGCCCGGCTGTGGCAGCGGCTGAAGGAAGCGACAGGTCCCGAGGGCCGGCTGTGCGAAAGCCGCTTTTGGTGCGGGGCCTGTGCGGTGTGGGAGGCAATCCATCCGGTGGTCCTGCTGCTGATCTCCGCCATGGCGCTGGCCGGCAACAGCTACAATCCGTTTTTGTATTTCCAGTTCTGAGGAGGGCGCCGCAATGAACAAGAAAAATTGGGAAAGGAGCGCGCGCCCCATCAAGCTGCTGCTGTTTTTCGGGGTGCTGGCGGTGCTTTGCCTCATCGGGCTGGTGCTGCCCCGTCCGACGGTAAGCGAGCTGGAAAAGCGGGAACTGACCGAATTCCCCGCCATTACCTGGCAGAGCTTTTGGGACGGCAGCTTCTTTTCCGCTGTGGATACCTGGTATGCCGATACCTATCCGCTGCGGGAGCCGCTGATTGCCGGCAACCACCTGCTGCAGGGGCTGTACGGCATCCAGACCGACGTGATCGTGGGCGGAGAGGAGCAGGGAGAGGAGATCCCGCAGATCGGGGAGGGACAGGTTGAGCTGCCCACCCTGCCGCAGCAGACGGAGGAACCGGGCGAAAACCCTGAACCGCCCGCCGCGGACGAACCGCCCCAGGACGGCAACGTGACGGCGCCGGGAGAGATGATCAGCGGGATCTATGTCAGCGACAACGTGGGCTACGGCCTGTACTACTTTGTGCAGAAAAACGCCGACTGGTACGCGGCGATCCTGAATGAGGCCCAGAGCCGTCTGGCGGGGCGCGCCAACCTGTACAGCGTGGTCGCGCCCATCAACGGCGGCGTGATGCTGAGCGAGGAGCTGCAGAATCAGCTGCACGTCAGCGACCAGCGGGAGGCCATCCGCTATCTTTACAGCCGCATGGACCCCGGCATCCGCACCGTGGAGATCTTTGACACGCTGCGGGCGCATGTGGAGGAATATCTGTACTTCCATACCGACCACCACTGGACGGCGCTGGGCGCCTACTACGCCTATACCCAGTACGCGGCGGCGGCCGGGCTGACCCCGCACACGCTGGACCAGTTTGAACGGGTGGAATACCCCGGCTTTTTGGGGACCTATTATTCCAGCAGCGGCATCACTTCGCTGGCGGCCAACCCCGATACCGTGATCGCCTATCGCCCGATGGGCACCAATCAAATGAAGATGACGATGCCCGACGGCACCGTTTACGACTGGTATGTGGTGAACGATGTTTCGAACTACGCCAGCAGCGTGAAGTACGGCTGCTTTGCCGGCGGAGACCAGCCCTATAATGAGGTGGAAAACCCCGCCATCACCGACGGCTCCGCCTGCCTGGTCATCAAGGACAGCTACGGCAATGCCTTTATTCCCTTTTTGGTGGACCACTACCAGTATCTGTACTGGGTGGATTTCCGCTATTACAAGGGCTCCATTTACGACCTGGTGGAGCAGAAGGGGATCCGGGACGTGGTGGTGGTGCAGAACATCTACAACACCGCCGCCGAGGGAACCCTTTCTTCGCTGCAGGCGCTGATTGAGCGATAACGCAAAATACGCAGAACGCCGCCCCAGACCGGAATGCTCCGGCCGGGGGCGGCGGTTTTTACGCCTATTTATATAGGAAGGGGGGGGAGACGGCTTTAATCCTCGATGGGGGTAAAGACGTTATCGCGACTGATCTCCGCGACGATATCGGAGAGGTAGAAGGTGGCCTGTACCATGCCGTTTTCCTCATTGTACAATTTGCGCAGGCTGGGGGCGACCTCAAACATATGGGCCTGCACCTCGGGACGCAGATCAAAGTGGGCGACACCCTTGACCCGCATAAAGCTGCCGTCGGGATTCATGGCGCAGATCTCCACATTGGGATTGGCCTTGACCTGCTTGTAGCTTTCCTTGTGGGTGCCCATGCCGAAGTACAGTTTGTCTTCAAAGATCATGGTAAAGCCGAAGGGGCGGACACGGGGCTTATCGCCATCGCAGCTGGCAAAGAAAAAGCCGTTGCACTGTTTGAGATAATCGTAGATCTTCTGGATCTTGCTCATGTTGAATTCCTCCTTAGATGATGGGTGGCACCAAACAACAGGAGCGCGGCGAAGGAGGCGTACGCCCTGATTGAGGGATGCTGCTATTACTTTAGCACAACCGGAAAGCGCCGTCAATGCCGTCCCCCGGCCCGGCCGGGGAGCCAATAAATTGCACAAAAATATAAAACAACTGCAAAAACTGTCTCCGGAACAGGAACAAAAAAGGAGAAAAGAATCCAGCAGTGAAAAACATACCAAAAAAATGAAAGTCGGCTTGCAAAAAGGAACGGTCAAGATGCACAAAAATCGGAACTTATGCATTGCAAACCAACCAAAATGCAATAAAAAAATGATTTGCAAAACGCCGCGAAGTTGCTATAATACTACTAATATCTTTCTGTGGCGTACAGTTGTACACCTATGAAGGTACAAACCCTATTTCCAGTAAGGAGGACACAATGATGAAAAAACTGATTGCTGTGCTGCTGTGCCTGGTCATGGTTGCTTCCATGGTCGCTTGCGGCGGCAACAACAACGAGCCCACCGAGACCGGCGATAAAGTGATCACCATCGGTGTGTTTGAGCCCACCTCCGGCCAGAACGGCGCCGGCGGCAAGAAAGAGATCCTGGGCATCCAGTACGCTCATTCCCTCTATCCCACCGTTACCATCGGCGGCGAGGAGTACAAGATCGAGCTGACCTATGCCGATAACCAGTCCGACGCTTCCAAGGCGCCCACCGCTGCCCAGCAGCTGGTCTCCAAGAAGGTCACCGCTGTCATCGGCACCTACGGTTCCAGCTGCGCCATTGCTGCGGGCCCCTACTTTGAGGAAGCCAAGATCCCCGCGGTCGGCACCTCCTGCACCAACCCCCAGGTTACCCAGGGCAACGACTACTATTTCCGCGTTTGCTTTATCGATCCCTTCCAGGGTACTGTAATGGCTCAGTATGCCTGGAATAAGGGCATTACCAATGCCGCAGTCATCGTAGAGGCCGGTGACGACTACTCTGCCGGTTTCGGCAACTATTTCGTTCAGGCCTTTGAGGGTCTCGGCGGCAAAGTAACAAGAATCGAATTCCAGACCAGTGAGACCGACTTCTCCGGTACCATGACCACTCTGGCGGCGAACGGCGTTACCGCCATCTTCAGCCCCGTTGCGATCGAAACCGCTCCCTACATCATTACCCAGGCCCGTAATGCCGGCATCACCGGCCCGATTATGGCTGGCGATACTTGGGACGATATCTCCATCATCCAGCGTGTGACCGAGGCCGGCTGCAGCATCGACGATATCTACTTCTCCACTTTCTATGATGAAAAGGATGAAGAGAACGAGGCTGCCTATAACTTCGCCACCGGCTTTAAGGCCTGGCTGAAAGAGGACCCCGCCCGCATCACCGATAACTCCGAGAGCGAGGAGATCTCCGCTGTGACCGCCTGCGGCTACGACGCTTACATGGCTGTATACTATGCCCTGCAGGCTGCCCAGTCCACCGACGGTGAGGCTCTGCGTGACGCGCTGGCCACCCTGGAAGTCAAGGGCCTGGTCACCGGCGACCTGAAGTTTGATGAGAACGGCGACGCCGTTAAGAACTACGCTGTCGTTAAGACTCCCACCGAGAACGGCTTTGTCTTTGCCGACGCCGTTACCTTCGGCTAATTTTTGGGTCTGACATCACAGATTTTTGCTGCGGCTGCGCGGCGAGGGGGAGCCATATGGCTTTCTCCCTCGCTGCGCTTGCCGCCGTTTCTGCAGGGTGCGGCGTTCTTTGCGAGGGCTTTGACCCGAAGCGGCGTGAAAACCCCCGCAAAGGGGACCGCAGATTGTCCGTTTTCCCCCGGCATATCCTTTTCAAACGGAGGCAGTGTTATGCACGACTTTACCTATTATGCCCAGATCCTTATTTCCGGGCTTACCATCGGCAGCCTGTACGCGCTGATCGCCATCGGCTACACCATGGTGTACGGCATCCTGCGGCTGATCAACTTTGCCCACGGCGATATGTTTATGGTTGCCGGCTTTATCATGATCTATATCACCTCCTGGAGCAGCAGCTTTTTGGGGGGCGGCAGCATCCTAGTGGGGCTGATCCTGACCCTTATCCTGACAGTGGTGCTGGGCGTAATGATTGAAAAAGTGGCCTACAAGCCGCTGCGGCAGGCGCCGCGCATGTCGGTCATGATCTCGGCCATCGGCGTGAGCTACCTGCTGCAGAACCTGGCTACCTACGTCACCGGCGGTCTGGCCCAGGCTTACCCCAATATTCCGTGGCTGAGAAAAGAGATCGCCCTGGGCAGCATTACCGTCAAGCGGCTGGCGATCCTGACCCCGCTGCTGACCATCCTCCTGGTGGTGGCGCTGGTGCTGATCATCAAGCACACCAAGATGGGCATGGCCATGCGCGCCGTGGCCAAGGATTTTGATACCGCGCAGCTGATGGGCATCCGGATCGACCGGGTTATCAGCATCACCTTTGTCATCGGCTCGCTGCTGGCGGCCGTCGGCTCCATCCTGTACTTCAGCTATATCGGGCAGGTCAGCCCCACCATCGGCTCCATGCCGGGCCTGAAGTCCTTTGTGGCGGCGGTATTCGGCGGCATCGGTTCGGTGCCGGGCGCTGTGATCGGCTCCTATATCATCGGGATCTGCGAGACCTTTATCAAATCCAACCAGGATATTTCCATCTTCAGCAACGCCTTTACCTTTGCGCTGCTGATCGTCATCCTCCTGATTAAGCCCAACGGCCTGTTCGGAGAGAAACTGAAGGAGAAGGTGTAAACGATGAAAAACAAAAAAACGCGCAATCTGCTCTGCACCCTCCTTTTGGCCGCCGTGCTGCTGGGGCTGCTGCTGTATATCGACAACAGCGACCTGAAAAGCTCGATGCTTTCCGCCGTGCTGCAGAAGGGGGCTATCTACGCGCTGCTGGTCGTTTCGATGAACCTGCTGAACGGCTTTACCGGGCTGTTCAGCCTGGGGCAGGCGGGCTTTATGCTGCTGGGCGCCTATACCTACGCCATTTTGACCATCCCGGTGGCGCAGCGGGCCAACGTCTACCAGTACTTTGACGGCGGCTTGGTCCAGTTCCAGATGCCGCAGCTGCCCGCGCTTATTTTGGCGGGGATTGTGGCGGCCCTGTTCGCGGCGCTGATCGGCGCGCCGGTGCTGCGCCTGAAGAGCGACTACCTGGCCATTGCCACCCTGGGCTTTGCCGAGATTCTGCGCGCGGTGATCCAGTGGGAAAAGCTGGGCCCGCTGACCAACGCTTCCAACATTCTGCGTAAATTCACCGGTTACAGTTCCATCCTGTTCCCGTTTATCGTGGCCGGTATCTGCATCGCGGTGATCGTGCTGCTGATCAATTCCACCTACGGGCGGGCGTTTAAGGCCATCCGCGAGGACGAGATCGCGGCGGAGGCCATGGGCATCAACCTGATGAAGCACAAGATGATCTCCTTCTGCACCAGCTCCTTCTTCGCCGGCATCGGCGGCGCGCTGCTGGCCATGTTCCAGCACAACGTGCAGGCCAAGAGCTTTACCACCGCCATGACCTATGAGATCCTGCTCATCGTTGTTATCGGCGGCATCGGCTCCATTACCGGCTCCATTCTCGGCTCGTTCCTGTACGTTGCCTGCAGCGAATGGTGGCTGCGCTTTCTGGATAACCCCACCGTCATCGGCACCTTTAAGGTCCCGCTGCTGGGCCACGGCTTCCGCATGGTGGTGTTCTCGGTGGTCATCATGGTCATCGTACTGTTCTACCGGCAGGGCCTGATGGGAACGCGGGAATTCAGTTGGGACGCCATTTTTGCCTTTTTCGGCAAGGTGGGCCGCTTTTTCAAGGGGCTGTTCGGCGGCAAAAAAACGGTGAAAGGCGGTGCTGTGAATGAATAACCCCGTTCTTAGGCTGGAAAATGTCACGATGCAGTTCGGCGGCGTAGTGGCTGTTGACGACCTTTCGATGGAGGTCCGGGAGGGAGAGATCGTTGCCCTGATCGGCCCCAACGGCGCCGGCAAGACGACGGCCTTTAATGTGGTGACCGGCGTATACGCCCCCACCAACGGCTGCCTGTACCTGGACGGCAAGCCCTACCTGTGCGAGCATCCCAGGGGCCGCGGCAAGCGGGAATACCTGGGCAGCGACGCCGAGAAATTTGCCCACCAGCCCACTTTGCGCAAAACGCCGGACCAGATTACCAAAATGGGCCTGGCCCGTACCTTCCAGAATATCCGCCTGTTCGGCAACCTGACGGTATTTGAAAACGTCCTGATCGCCAAGCATATGCACGCCCGCGGCGGCTTTTTGGCGGCGACCTTCCGCCTGAACCGCAAGGAGGAAGCCCGGATGCGCCGGGAGGCGATGGAGCTTTTGGAGATCGTGGGGCTGGCGGACCAGAAAGACGAGCAGGCCAGCAGCCTGCCCTACGGACAGCAGCGCCGGCTGGAGATCGCCCGCGCGCTGGCCACCGACCCCCGCCTGCTGATCCTGGATGAGCCGGCGGCGGGCATGAACCCGCAGGAAACGGTGGAGCTGACCGCCTTTATCCGGGAGATCCGGGAGAAATTTAATCTGAGCATTTTGCTTATCGAACACCATATGAACCTGGTGATGGATATTTCCGACCGTATTTATGTGCTGGAATTCGGCAAGCTGATCGCGGAGGGCAAGCCCGACGCCGTCCGTGCCGACCCGCGCGTCATCGAAGCGTACTTGGGGGTGGATCTGGATGCTTAAAGTAGAAAATCTGCACGTCAGCTACGGCGGCATCCGTGCCGTCAAGGGCATTTCCTTTGAGGTGCCGGAGGGCAGCATCGTTACGCTGGTCGGCGCCAACGGCGCCGGAAAATCCACCACCCTGCGCACCATCGCGGGCCAGGTGAAGGCACAGGAGGGCTCCATTACCTACAACGGCGAGGAGCTGCTGGGCAAATCCAGCGATGAGATCGTCAAGCGCGGCATCACGCTGGTGCCGGAGGGCCGCCGGGTATTCCCGGATATGACGGTGCTGGAAAATATGAAGATCGGCGCGTACCTGCGCCGGGATAAGCTGGACGACGACATCGAGTGGTGCTACCAGCTCTTCCCCCGCCTGAAGGAGCGTCACTGGCAGCAGGCCGGCACCCTTTCCGGCGGCGAGCAGCAGATGCTGGCGGTGGCCCGCGCGCTGATGAGCCGCCCCAAGCTCATCATGATGGATGAGCCTTCGCTGGGACTGGCGCCTTTGATCGTGCGGGATATCTTCCAGATCATCCGGGAGATCAACAAGCAGGGGGTCACCATCCTGCTGATCGAGCAGAACGCCAACATGGCGCTGCACACCGCCAACCGCGGCTACGTCATGGAGACCGGCGAGATCATCCTTTCCGGTCCCGGCCGCGAGCTGCTGGAAAATCCGGTGATTCAGGAAGCCTATCTCGGAAAATAAAAGAGAGATTCATCCCCCGCAGGCTGCCCCGCCTGCCGGGGGATTTTTTTGGCGGAGGGCGCGGCTTTTTTGCGGGCGGGGACTTTGCATTTTGCGCCAAAGATGGTATGATAAAACCGGATGCAGAGGGGAGGGAGCCGCCGTGGCGCCGATTGAAAAGGACAGCACCTATTCCAAAGCGGAACGCAATGCCATTATCATGCTGCTGCTGCACCTGTGCGCGCTGCTGCTTTGCATGAACTTTGACCGCTACGGCTATGCCGACGATACCGCGCCGGTCATTTTTGTGCTGGCGGTGTTCCTCACCGGCTTTTTCACCGACGGCTATCTGTGGAGCCTGCTGGGTTCGGTGCTGTCGGTCTTTGTGGTCAACTATTTTTTTACGCCGCCCTATTCACAGCTTAGCTTTTCCGGCCCGGGTTACCCCATTACCTTTGTGACGCTGTTTGTGGTGGGCATCCTGACCAGCACCATGACGGTGCGGGCGCGGGACCGGCAGCGGCTGCAGGCGGAAAACGAAAAGGAGCGCACCCGCGGCAACCTGCTGCGGGCGGTGGGCCATGACCTGCGCACCCCGCTGACCGCCATTTCGGGGGCCATCAATACCGTGCTGGAGCAGCAGGAAACGCTGCCGGCCGAAAAGCAGCGGGAGCTGCTAAAAAACGCCGAGGAGGAATCCCAGTGGCTCATCCACATGGTGGAAAACCTGCTGACCATTACCCGGCTGGGCGGTGAGGGCGAGACCCGCCTGACCACCCAGCCCGAGGCGGTGGAGGAGGTGATGGCCGGGGCGGCGGCCAAATTCCGCCGCCGATACCCACAGGTGCCGGTGAGGCTTTCGGCGCCGGAGGAGCTGCTGATGGCGCCGATGGACGCCACCCTGATGGAGCAGGTGCTGCTGAATCTGCTGGAAAACGCCGTAGTGCACGGCGGACGGGTACAAAACATCACCCTGACCGCCCGGCGGCGTCAGAACAGGGCTGTGCTGCGGGTGGAGGACGACGGCGAGGGGATAGCGCCCTATCTGCTGGAAAACCTGTTTGACGGGATGCGCACCCGTGCGGAGCAGAGCGGCAGCGACCACCGCAATATGGGGATCGGGCTTACCGTGTGCCGCACCATTGTCCAGGCGCACGGCGGGACCATCACGGCCCAGAACCGGCGGGAGGGCGGCGCCTGCTTTGAGATCACACTACCGCTAAAGGAGGATGAGACCCCATGAACCGGATCCTGATCGTTGAGGACGAGTTTTCCATCAGCAACTTTATGAAAACGGTGCTGGAGGGCGACGGCTACGCCGCGGAGGTAGCGACCTGCGCAGCACAGGCCCGCGCGGCGCTGGCGAAGGAGCCCTTTGCCGCTATGCTGCTGGATCTGGGTTTGCCCGACGCCGACGGCATGGAGCTGCTGCAGGAGCTGCGGCAGCGGTACGGGCTGCCGGTCATTGTGGTTTCCGCCCGCACCGAGGAAAGCGACAAGGTGGCGGCGCTGGACTGCGGCGCCGACGACTACATCACCAAGCCGTTTGGTTCCCCGGAGCTGCTGGCCCGCATCCGGGCGGCACTGCGGCGGGCCGGCCCCGCGGCACAGGAGCCGCGCTTTACGGTGGGGGAGCTGACCATCGACTATGAAAAACACCTGGTGACGCTGGCGGGACAGCCGGTGCACCTGACCGCCGGGGAATACCGCCTGGTGGAACTGCTGAGCCGTCATGCCGGCCGCGTGCTGACCTATGACCGCATCAGCGAGGCGATGTGGGGCGACGCCGCCGGCGGCAACAGCCAGCTTTTGCGGGTCAACATGGCCAATATCCGGCGCAAGCTGGAGCAGAACCCCGCCGAGCCGCAGTATATCCTGACCGAGATCGGCGTGGGCTACCGGATGCGGGACGTGCTGTGACTTAAGCCGCATACAGAAAAAAGCGCCCCACCGCCGGCAGGTTTGCCGGCGGCGGGGCGTCTTGTATCAGCAGCGGGGGTCACAGGCTTTCCCGGGTTTCCTCCCGGCAGCATACAATGTTCAGATTGCCGTTGCGGCAGCGAAGCTCATCCAGAAACGCCTTGGGGACCGGTTCTTTCTTTAAGGTGATGCGATACCGCAGCTCGTACAGCGTCCCCATGTTGGTGGTTTTGACCTTTTCCAGCGAGTGGCTGCCGGTATAGCGCTCGAACAGGTCGTCAAACAGGCCGTCGTAGTCCAGGTCCTCGGGAATGGTGATCTTGAGGATGCGGGCGGCCTCCTGCCCCCGGCCGAACTTCACGGCGGTCAGCAGCAGCATCACACCGGCGAGAATAAGGAAGAAAAGGACCGCCAGGGTAACGTATCCCATGCCGGTGGCCAGCCCGATGGCCATGGCCAGAAAGATGGCGCTGATCTCCCAGCCCGTCCCGGGGACGGAGCGGAACCGCACCAGGCTGAACGCGCCGGCCACGGCGACACCGGCGCCGATGTTGCCGTTGACCAGCATGATGATGACCTGCACCGCCGCCGGCAGCACCGCCAGGGTAAGGGCGTAGCTCTGGCTGCTGTGCGCCCGGAAGGTGCCGACCAGCGCGACGCCGACGCCCAGCACCAGCGAGACCGCGGTGCAGAGGAAAAACGCGGATAATGTGATCTCCGTTCCGATAATTGAGTTAAGCACAGAAATGAGCCTCCTTTGTGAGGGGATCGGGGTCTGCCGTCAGCAGCATTTGCCGGTAGCAGGCGCCGTATTTGGAAAATGAGGTGGGGTAAAGGGCCAGCTCCGAAAGCAGGCGGCAGAGCCAGAGCGGGCAGGCCCGGGTCAGCTTGATCTCCATCAGCACCTGATCGGGGGGCAGAAGCAGCCTGCCCCAGCCGCCGCGGCTGAGCTCCGGCTCGGTTTTCCGCCACCGGATAGCGGTATCAAAGGTGATCCGCAGCGAGGGGTCCTCCCGCCCCGTATAGGCGGTACGGTCGTAGCCGATGAACATTTTGGGGACGGTATGGTAGAACTGCTGGAACCACTCGATCTCCCGGCCGGTCTGCCCCCAATCGGGCTGTGCTGTGCCGCCCTGCAGAAACGGCGCCACCCGGCAGAGTTCGGTGGTGATCCGGCGCTTGAAAACCACGCCGTCGCATTTTTTCTTCAGCTCGATAAAGACGGGGCTGTCCGGTGTCGGGACGCCGTAGCAGCGGACCCGCAGCTTTTCCTTGTAGGCGGGTTTTTCGATCGAGGCGCGGATGAGCTGCCAGTTTGGGGTATCGTAGTAAATGTTGCCGATGCTGTACCGGCCGTAGCGGTCGGTCTGCATATGGGGCTGCATCCGCTTGAGCAGCGCCTCCTGTTGGCCGGAGGTCAGAAAGTACTTTTTTTCGCACCGTTCAAAATGATAGGGGGCAGTGGCTGTCATAGGGGGCACCTCCTTTTATTATCCCTATGGTAGCGGGCGTACCTAAAGACTGCCTAAAGAGAAAAGACGCCGGTTCTTTAGGCTGCCTTTAGCTTGCCGCCGTAGGATGGAGCCATAAAACCCAAAGGAGGGAGACCGGAATGAAACATTCCATTCGTATGTTAGCGGGGATGCTGTGTGCGGTGTTTCTGGCGGGGAGCCTTTCCGCCTGCGGCGGCACGACCCCGGCGGTAAGCGCCGGGACCGGCCCCCGGGAGCTCACGGACACCGGGACCGCGGCCCCCGAAACCGCAGGAGCCGCCGTCATTACCTTTTCGGGGACATCCGCCGCTGCCGAGGGCGCCGGAGCCGAAGTAACAGGCGGCACCGTCACCGTCACCGCCGGGGGCACCTATGTGGTCACCGGTACCGCCGCCGAGGGGCGCGTTATCGTGAACGCCCCCGGGGAGGAGGTGGTTCTGGTGCTGCAGAACGCCGATATCACCTGTGCCGACGGCAGCCCGCTGTACGGGTACAAAGCCGCCCGGCTCACCGTATATTTGGCGGAGGGCAGCGAAAATACCCTGACCGATGGCGGAAGTTATTCCTTTAGTGACAGCTACTCTTCCGCCGCCGAGGAGGAGCCCAATGCCTGCCTTTACGCCAAAAGCGATCTGGTCATCGCCGGCAGCGGCGCGCTGACGGTGCGGGGCAACTATAATAACGGCATCACCGGCAAGGATACCCTGACGATAGAGGCCGCCGACCTGACCGTGACGGCCCGGAATCACGGCATCACCGGCAAGGACTGCTGCACCGTCCAAAATGCCGCCCTGCGGATGGAGTGCGGCGGGGACGCGCTGCGTGCCACCAACACCGACGACAGCACCGTGGGCAATATCGTTATCACCGATTCCATCCTGGAGCTGACGGCAGGGGAGGATGGTATCCAGGCCGAGACGGCGCTGACCGTCGCCGGCGGGAGCTGTACCGTGCAGTCGGGCGGCGGCAGCGGCGCACGGTTGGCCGACAACGCCAGTGCAAAGGGCCTGAAGGCGGGTACGAGCCTGGTGTTGACCGGCGGGAACTACGACCTGGACTGCTGCGACGACGCCATCCATTCCGACGGCAGCGTGCGGATCGATAAGGGCGACTACGTCATTTCCACGGGGGATGACGGCATCCACGCGGAGGAGACGCTGACCGTCGCGGATGGGTCCGTCGACATCCGCAGGAGCAGCGAGGGGCTGGAGGGCCTGACGGTGGAGATCACCGGCGGCAGCATCAGCATCGTGGCCAGCGACGACGGCATCAATGCCGCCGACGGCAGCGGCCAAAGCGGCATAGGCGGCCGGCCCGGTGCTTTCGGCGTTTCTTCGTGCTGTGCCATCTGCATTTCCGGCGGCGTCATTACCGTGGACGCCGGCGGCGACGGGATCGATTCCAACGGGGATATTGCCGTTTCCGGCGGGGAGCTTTTCATCAGCGGTTCCACCGGCAGCGGCAACAGCGCCATTGACTGCGACGGCAACGCCGTGATAACCGGCGGAACGGTGGTGGCGGTCGGTTCCGGCGGGATGGCGCAGAATTTCGGCGCCGATTCCACGCAGGGCTGTATTCTGCTGAGCTATCCTTCCGCAGCCTTGGGCCCGATCACCCTGCAGGACGAGACCGGCCGAACGCTGGTGAGCTACACGCCCGGCAAGAGCTATAACTGCGTCGTGATCAGCTGCCCGGCCATCACCCAGGGCAGCACCTACACCGTAACGGCCTGCGGACAGACTGCCTCCGTCACGATGAGCAGCCTGATCTACGGCAGCGGCGGCATGGGTGGCGGTCCCGGCGGCCGGGGGGATATGAACGTCCCCGGTGGAAAGGGCGGCATGGGCGGCCCCGCCGGCCGACCGTAACGGCCCCACGGGAAGCACCGATTACCTCCGTCCCCACATTGCCGGGGACGGGAACCGCAAAAAGGCGCGCGGTAACGCTTTGTGCCAAAAGAAAAAAGCCCCGGGGATCCGGGGCTTTTTTGACGCGCGGGCGAGGAATTAAAACCGCCGGCTCCCGTCCGGCCGGCACAAAAAAATCCGCAGCGCCCCAAGGGACACGGCGGATTTTATCAACGGCCAGCGGCAGCAAACCATCGCGAGGGCGCTTACAAGCGAGCAGATGATCCAAGCGTGACTTTTGGCAAAAAAATCGGAGCAAGCGAGACAAGGCTTGCTCCGACATGGTGCACCAAGGCAATCCAAATCCGAACCTGTATTTTTGCCGTCCAGCGCCGCTTTCAGGTCATCAAAAGTGATTGTGTTCGTCCCGTCCTTGTAGTTGAAGGTGAGAACCAGTTTATCATCGTACAGGTAAATGGCGTTCACAAAGGTGTCAATCAGCATTTTGCGGTGACTCTGCTTGGTAACATCTAATTTGCGGAAACGGTGCAGCCAAAATGTCATAAACTCCGCGCTGATTTTCGGGGGCTTGGACAACTGCTCGTTGGCAAGGCGGTTTTCCAATTCCTCTTTTGCCGCCTCTAATTCTTCAAGGCGTTCTTTGGTCGATTTTGTCAGAATACCTTGCTGAATAGCATTCAGCAGATTGCGGATCCCGGCATTGGTTTCCTGTAACTGCTGCTCATACAGGGGAATATTGGTGTTATCCTGTTCCTGCAAGTCCATGAGCATTGAAACGATAGCCTCAATCGCGTCATCGTCCATAATCATTTCCATTGCTGCCGAGACAACTAAATCCTCAATCCAAACCTTTTTAACAGGCTTTTTGTGGCACTCTTTACGCTTCTTTTTCACCGAGACGCACTTGTAGTAGTGGTGGACGATCCCTGTACGGCTTGTGCCACTCTCGCCGCAGAGATACGCGCCGCAGTACCCACAAAACAGCTTGGTTGTCAGCAGATAATCGTCCTCTGCCTTGTGTCGGGCGGGGGCTTTCTTGTTTTTCGCCATTTTTGCTTGTACTCGTTCAAACAAGTCAAGCGGCACGATGGCGGGAATACCATCGGGGACAATAATCTCCCTGTACTGATATTCTCCGATATAACGGCGATTTTTCAATAGATGCTGTACGCTGTTGTAGGTCAAGGGATTACCGCGAGTGTTTTTCATGCCCTGTTCGTTGAGCCAATCGCGGATTTCTGTCATGGTCGCGCCCTCGTCATATCGCTTGAAAGCGTCCAAAATGTACGGCGCAGTTACAGGATCAATCTGAAAATGTTGGTCTGCGTCGATCTGATAGCCCATCGGCAGCGTACCGCCATTAAACATACATTTCAACGCATTATCGGTCATACCGCGTACAACCTTTTCGGAGAGGTCAACGGAATAGTATTCAGCGAAGCCCTCAAGCATGGATTCAAGGATAATACCCTCTGCGCCATCGGAAATAACCTCGGTAGCGGAAACAACCTTAACGCCGTTCTTCTTCAACTGCGTCTTGTATCGTGCGCTGTCATAGCGATTTCGGGCAAACCGGTCAAGTTTCCAAACGATAATCATATCAAACAGCTTTTTGCCGCTGTCCTTAATCATGTTCTGAAATTCTGGGCGGTTGTCGGTCTTTGCGGAAACTGCCCTGTCGATGTAGTGACGCAGAACGGTAATTCCATTCTTATCAGCAAACGCGGTACATTCGCGGAGCTGACCTTCTATGGATTCCTCGCGCTGATTATCAGAAGAATATCTCGCGTAAATTACTGCCGTCGTGCTTTCACCGTCCCTAACATCTGTATCAAGGTTTGTTTCAACTGCTCATTCATGGGCGAATCAGGCTCAAAGCACATTTCTACAAACTTTGCCAATTCGGGATTATCCGCAACAGGCGGTTTCACTTGGTACAGTTTGCCCTGCGGCTCATCACAACGGCAAGTGATGTAGTCCATAGATACATCAAAATAATCCGCATATTTTATCAGCAATTCAATAGACGGTACAGACTGCCCATGCTCATATCGGTTAATACTCGGCTGCGTCACATTCAGCAACTCGGCCATTTTCTTTTGAGAGAACTTCATGCCCTCGCGCAGCGTTTTCAAACGCTCACCAACTGTATTCATCAAGCCACCTCCTGTTTTTACCTGAATATATTATAATACATTATCTGTATATTTGCAATGCCTAATTTGAATCTTTTCTGTGAACATTTCAGGTAGACGAAAATGCGTATTTTTTCGCAGAGTGCCTAACCGTTGTTTTGGTGTTGCTTTTCGGTGCGAAAATCATCAATAATTCAGCCTGTGTGCCGTTCTTTTTCCTCGTCCTATGTGCTACCCTTATATCTCTTTTTCTGTGAAAAGGGAGAAAGTCGGAGAGGAAAAAGAGGGTGAAGCGTATATTTTACTGACAGGTCCCGACTGTAAAATTCACTGATGAGATATTTGAACGCCACATTGATACCGCCGGTATCCTCATGGTATTTTGCGCTGTCATATTCATCGTTGAGAGAAATGAAGCGGATGCCGTAGATAGGAAAGACACGCTCCATAAAATAACCGACCTCAATGCTGTTGCGCCCGAACCGGGAGAAGTCTTTGACGATGATGCAGTTGACCTGGGACTGCCGGACCATTTCCAGCAGTTCCTGCATAGCGGGACGCTCAAAGTTGGTCCCTGTATAGCCGTTGTCAACAAACTCCAGCACTTCTGCACCGGCCAGCTCATCCGTAGTATCTACATAGCGGTGCAAGGCTTTCAGCTGATTTACAATGCTTAAGCTGTCCACTTTGCTGTCCTCAGAGGAAAGCCGTACATATAAAGCGATGATATAAGCGGCGATGTCCTCTCTACTCATCTGCAATCACCCCTTCCAGTTGCTCAAAAGCGTTACGGAAGCAGAAAACAATCTCAATATGGTCATTGTCATAGATACTGATCCGCTGGCGAAGCTCATAGAGCTGCCTATCAATACCTGACATTCGCTCGGCCAATTTGGAATCGGCTTTCTGCACCAGGGCTTTTTTATCCATGACTACGGCAGCTTCTTTCTGGATGATGGTCAGGATGCTGCCGAACAGCTCCGTTTCCCACAGGCGCGGGGAACCGCTGCAATAGTCCTTGGCAATCCGGTCATTGGAGATACAGCGAAACACATATTTCCCATGGCTGCGCTGCCGATGAAGGTTTTTGCCGCAATGCCGGCATTCTGAGCGATCACCGCACGGCGGTCAAGCTCGGTCATGGTGGAGAAGCGTTTGAAATGTTCTGCCCATCTCAGGCGCTCACTCGTGTTGTTGCTGGCATCCTCCATCTTCTGACGAAGCCGGTCAATGGCTGCTTTCAGCCGGGCCATATCGCTGGAATAATCGTCCTTCAAGGTCTTGTGTTCATCTTTGCCGAGAAAACCACTGACAAAGTTTTCGTACAGAG
>SFLS01000024.1 GCA_004554485.1 Oscillospiraceae bacterium
TCAGAATCTACAAGGACTCAAATGTCATTTCTGACATCCAAGTTGATGCTGTTCAATTTTCAAGGTGCACGTCCGCTGCCTCCCTTAAGGTGACAGCTTGTTTATTATATTATATTCAAACTGAGAAGTCAAGCGCTTTTTCTTCGATTTTATTAAAAACTTTGCTATTTGAGGAAAAACAATCCTTGGGATTTGGGACGGCTTGTGCTATACTGAAAACGAAAAACAAAGCCAAAAGGAGGGAGCGCCGTGCAGTGGGAAACGCTGTCGGGATCGCTGCGGATTGCCATCGATGAGACCCACCGGTTCGGCACCGACGCCTTTTTACTGGAACATTTTGCGGCGGCGCGCGGCACCGATACGGTGTGCGACCTGTGCGCCGGGTGCGGCATTGTCGGCCTGCTGATGCTGCGCCGGGAGCGCCCGCCCCGGGCGATCACCGCCGTGGAGATCGACCCCCGTGCCGTTGCGCTGATGCGGCAGACGGCGGCGGGGATTTCGGAGGGCTTTACCCCGCTGCAGGGTGACCTGCGGGAGCTCCGCACGCTGCTGCCGGCGCACAGCTTCCGGCTTGTTACCTGCAACCCACCCTATTTCCCTGCCGGCAGCGGTCTGCTGTGCCCGCAGACGGAACGGCGGCGGACCCGCCATGAACAGGCGGAAAGCTGCACCGTGCAGGAGGTTTGCCGGGCGGCCGCTGATCTGCTGCAGTACGGCGGACGGTTCTGCCTGTGCCAGCGCCCGGAGCGTCTGACCGATGTGCTGCTGGCGATGCGGCAGGCCGGGCTGGAACCGAAGCGATTGCGCTGGGTCCAGCAGCGACCGGGCAGGGCACCCTGGCTTTTTTTGGCGGAGGGGAGGGCCGGCGGCAAGCCGGGCCTGACGGTGGAAGCTCCCCTGACAGTGGAAGGCCCGGAGGGCGGGTACTCCAATGAAATGAAAACGATATATCATCTTGTATAATTTTATTGTTTTATTCTGATTGTAAAGGATTTGTGCTATGGGAACCTTATATCTTGTGGGCACACCCATCGGGAATCTGGGGGACCTTTCCCCCCGCGCGGCAGAAATTCTGAAAACGGTGGATTTTATCGCAGCGGAGGATACCCGCGTAACCCTTAAGCTGCTCAATCATTTCGGTATCAAAAAAGCCCTTATCAGCTACCACGAACATAACGCCGCCTCCCGCGGGCCGGAGCTGCTGCAGCGGCTGATAGGCGGCGAGGACGGCGCAATCGTGACCGACGCGGGGATGCCCTGCATCAGCGATCCGGGCGAAGCGCTGGTCGCCCTCTGCCACGAAAGTGGCATCCCGGTGGTGACCGTCCCCGGGCCGACCGCGGCGATGACGGCGCTGGCCGCCAGCGGCTTACCCACCGGGCGGTTTTTGTTCGAGGGCTTTCTGCCCGTCAAAAAAGGGGAGCGGGAGGCTGCTCTGCAGACGGTCGCCCGCTTGCCGCATACCCTCATTTTTTATGAAGCGCCGCACCGCCTGCGGCAGACGCTGGCCGCGCTGCTGGCGGGGCTGGGCGACCGCCCCTGTGCCCTCTGCCGGGAGTTGACCAAGCTGCACGAGGAAATACAGCGCACCACCCTTTCGGCCGCTGCCGCCCAATACGCCGAACGGGAACCGCGCGGGGAGTACGTTCTCATTGTAGGGGGCGCCGCCGAACCGGATACGACCGCGCAGCTGACGCCGGAGCAGGCTGCGGCGCTGGTCCGCCGCCTGGCCGCCGAAGGGCAGCCGCTCAGCGAGGCCGCCAAGCAAGTGGCCAAAGAGACGGGCTACCGCAAGGGTGATTTGTATCGTCTGGCGCTGGAAAATGAGTAATATAAAAAGCGACAGCCCACCGGCTGCCGCTTCTTTTTTTGTTTAGTTGGTAATCTCGCTATCCTCAGCGGGCTTCCATGGGGTGATGCTTACTTCATCGCTTTTATCATTCTCGCTGCCGATATAATAGAGTGGCTCCGGGACCCGCAGGCTTTCATCCAGCACGCCGTAGCTGCCCCACCAATGGCTGCCGCCATGCCAGCAGACGCCGGTCCCGTCGGGGAACACAAAGGTGGTCCAGTAGACGGTCTGCCCTTCGCCGTCCTCCCCGATTTCCGGCAACAGCTTGTTTTCCATACCAAAGGCATAGTTTTTGTACTGCTGCGGTGTCAGGGCTTTCATGCTCTCCTGATCGGTCTCCACCCACAGGTGGTACATCCCCTCGTACTGCCCGCAGTGTACTTCCAGCTCCGCCAGGTATCCGGTATCCGGCGCCGGCTGCTCTTGATCCTCTTTCTTCGGCGCCTTGACAACATGCTGCTCCGGATCCTCCGGCTCCTCTGTCACTGCCGGCGGCTGCGGCTGCACCGGCTCTTTTGGCTGTTCGCCGCAGGCGGCCAGCAGGACTGCCAGCAGGCAGCACAGGATCCAAATTCTCTTGCGCATGGGTTCTCTCTCCTTCCCCTGTTCTGCGGCCAGTATAGCAGGTTTCCGTTTTCTTGTCAAAATCAGGGTGAGGGCCCGCCGCTTGGCCGCTCTCCCGTTTTATCGCAAAAAGCCCCTGCTCCAAAACGGAGCAGGGGCTTTTGGGGTATTTGCCTGTGAAAAAATCAAACCAGCTCGATGATAGCCATTTCCGCTGCATCGCCGCGGCGGGGACCGATCTTGACGATGCGGGTGTAGCCGCCGTTGCGCTCCTTATACTTCGGGGCGATCTCGTCCATGACCTTCTTGGCGACGGTCTCCTTGGTGATGTAGGAATAGACCTGACGCTTGGAGTGAAGGTCGTCTGCCTTAGCAATGGTGATCATCTTCTCCGCCATGGAGCGCACTTCCTTGGCGCGGGTCACGGTCGTTTCGATCTTACCGTTCTCCAGCAGGAAAGTGACCATGGCACGGAGCATCGCTTTTCTATGGTCAGTGGTTCTACCCAGTTTTCTGGCACCTGGCATTTATATCACTCCTTACCTGTTATTCGTCGTCGCTTTGCAGGTTAAAGCCCAGAGCCTCCAATTTGCTCATGACTTCTTCCAGCGACTTTTTGCCGAGATTGCGGACCTTCATCATCTCTTCGGGGGATTTGTTGATCAGATCGCCCACCGAGTTGACGCCGGCACGCTTCAGACAGTTGAAAGCGCGAACAGAAAGGTCAAGCTCTTCAATGGTCATCTCAAGAACCTTATCCTTGCCGGATTCTTCCTTCTTTTCCATGATCTCGGTTGCGTTCACTTCGTCACTGAGTTCCACAAAGTGATTGAGTTGTCTATTGAGGATCTTGGCAGCCAAGCTGACAGCCTCTTTGGCAGAAATGGTCCCGTCGGTCCAAACCTCCAGGGTCAGCTTGTCGTAGTCGGTAATCTGTTCTACCCGGGTATTTTCCACCGAGTAATTCACTTTCAGCACCGGTGTATAGATACTATCGGTAAAGATGGTACCCACCGGGGCGGCGCCATTGTTCAGCTGCTTGTTGCGGTCGGCCGAAACATAGCCCTGGCCCTTTTGCAGGACCATTTCCATGTTCAGCTTGGCGCCTTCGGCCAGCGTTGCAATGTGCATTGTGGGGTCCAGGATCTCCACCTCGCTGCTGCCGGTGATGCAGCCGGCGGTCACTTCGCATTCGCCTTCGGCGGCGATGTGGACCGTTACAGGCTCCTCACTGTGGAGCTTGGCGATGAGCCCCTTGATGTTCAGGATGATCTCTACGACATCTTCCTTGACACCGGGGATGGTGGTAAATTCGTGCTGGACACCGTCGATCTTAATGGAAGAAACGGCCACGCCGGGAAGCGAGGAGAGCAGAACCCTGCGGAGACTGTTGCCCAGGGTAATGCCAAAGCCACGGTCCAGCGGCTCTGCAATGAACTTGCCATAGCTGCCATCCGGACGGAGCTCTGCTGTTTCGATCTTAGGCTCGATAATTTTGACCATTCATTTCCCTCCTTGAATCAGCTTTTTAGCGTACTGTACCTTCCCAAACTGACATTCGTCGGGTCAAGCATTATTTGCTGTAGAACTCAACGATCTGCTGCTCTTCGATATCCATATCGACGTCCTCGCGGGCGGGCATACGGACAACCTTGGCGGTCAGCTGGTTCTTGTCAGCATCCAGCCACTGGGGAACGGGACGGGAAGCGTTGGCTTCGGTGACAACCTTGATCTTATCGGAGTTCCGGCTGCCTTCCGCAACGGATACCACATCGCCTGCCTTCACCAGAATGGAGGGAATGTTGGCCTTTTTGCCGTTCAGGGTGTAGTGGCCGTGACGTACCAGCTGGCGGGCCTCCTTGCGGGAAGCGGCAAAGCCCAGACGGTAAACCACGTTATCCAGTCTGCGTTCCAGGATGCTCAGCAGGTTTTCGCCGGTCTTGCCGGGCATACGCTCTGCCATCTCGAAGTATTTCAGCATCTGGTTTTCCATTACACCGTAGTAGCGGCGGGCGGTCTGCTTGGCGCGCAGCTGCGTGCCGTATTCGGAAACCTTCTTGCGGGACTTGCCGTGCTGGCCGGGAACCGACTGTCTGCGGCCTACGGCGCACTTGTCGGAGTAGCATCTGTCACCCTTCAGGAACAGCTTTTTGCCCTCACGACGGCAAAGTCTGCATACAGGGCCTGTATATCTTGCCATCTTTTATTCCTCCTATTATACGCGTCTTCTCTTGGGCGGACGGCAGCCATTGTGGGGAATGGGGGTGACGTCCTTGATCATGGTGACCTCCAGACCGGCAGCCTGCAGCGCGCGGATGGCGGCTTCACGACCCTGGCCGGGGCCCTTTACATAAACTTCTACGCTCTTCAGACCATGCTCCATGGCCGCCTTGGCGGCTACCTCGGCAGCGGTCTGCGCAGCAAAGGGAGTGGACTTACGGGAGCCGCGGAAACCGAGGCCGCCTGCGGAAGCCCAGGACAGTGCGTTGCCCTGCGTATCGGTCAGAGTGACGATGGTATTATTGAAGCTGGACTGGATATGGGCGGCGCCGCGCTCGATATTCTTCTTTTCGCGGCGGCGACGGATCACAGCCTTTTTTGCTACCTGTTTAGCCATATTCGATTTCCCTCCTTACTTCTTCTTATTCGCGATGGTCTTGGCGGGGCCTTTGCGGGTACGCGCGTTGGTCTTGGTGCGCTGGCCGCGTACGGGCAGTCCCTTTCTGTGGCGGACACCGCGGTAGCAGCCGATCTCAACCAGGCGCTTGATGTTCAGCGCCACATCGCGGCGCTTATCACCCTCTACGATCAGGTGATGATCGATATACTCACGGATCTTGGCCTCATCCTCCTCGGTCATATCCTTCACGCGGGTGTCCGGATTGATGCCGGTGGCGGCGAGGATGTCGTTGGCGGTCTTACGGCCGATGCCGTAGATATAGGTGAGCGCGATCTCGACCCGCTTTTCTCTGGGCAGGTCTACACCAGCAATACGTGCCATTCTTTAGTACACCTCCGTTTCGTTACTCTTAGCCCTGGCGCTGTTTGTGCTTGGGATTATCGCAGATGACCATGATGCGGCCTTTCCGCTTGATAATCTTGCACTTTTCGCACATCGGCTTTACAGAAGGTCTTACTTTCATGAGATTTACCTCCTTTTGTTCCGCACGGCGATGGCTTCCATCCCGTGCCTCTTGCTTTTTACTTACTTGGAGCGCCAGGTGATGCGCCCCTTGGTGAGATCGTAGGGGGAAATTTCCACAGTAACCTTATCGCCGGGCAGGATACGGATATAGTTCATCCGCAGCTTGCCGGAGATATGCGCCAGGATCACATGGCCGCTGGGCAGCCGTACCTGGAACTGGGCGTTGGGCAGTGCCTCCACAACCTCGCCCTCGATCTCAATAACATCTTGCTTGGACATGTGAGCGTTTACCTCCCTCTTTCCGGATTGGTGTCGTCGTCCCTATGCTCCGCCTCTGCCAGCGCCCGTCTCAGCCGCCCGTCGGCAGCATACTGCTCCGGGTCCAGCCGCCGGCCTGTTGGTTGCAGATGGCGGGGGTTTTTTCGTTTTGGGTGTCGGAGCCGCCTGGTGCGGCCGTCTGCGATCAGGCAGCGGGCTTCGCTGCACTGCAGCACCACAAACAGCCTGCCTTTTTCACGGCCGGCGGTCGCCAGCACCACACATCCCTTCTCTGGCATTGGGCTGCCTCCGTTTACAGTTTGGTCAGGATGACCGGGCCGTTGTCGGTAATGGCAATGGTATGCTCAAAGTGAGCCGAGGGACTGCCGCTTTCGGTTACGACGGTCCAATCGTTATCCAGGGTGTAAACCCCTTCGCCCTTCAGGTTTATCATAGGTTCAATTGCTATGGTCATACCGGGCATCAGCCGCGCGCCGCGCCCCGGATGGCCGAAATTCGGCACTTCGGGGTCTTCGTGCATTTTACGCCCTACGCCGTGGCCCACATACTCGCGCACCACGCCGTAACCAAAGCTTTCGGCATAGGTCTGCACCGCCGAGCCGATATCTCCCAGGCGGTTGCCCTTGAGCGCCGCCGCGATGCCGCGGTTCAGGCACTCCTGGGTGACCTCCAGCAGTTGTTTGGTTTCGGGGGCCAGTTCGCCCACCCCGACGGTATACGCGGAATCCCCGTGATAGCCGCCGATGCAGGCCCCTACGTCAATACTGACGATATCCCCTTCCCGGATGATGTGCTGCTTATCCGGAATGCCATGGATCAGCTCCTCGTTGACGCTGATGCAGGCAGCCGCCGGAAAGCCGTACAGCCCCAGGAAAGAGGGGGTGGCCCCGCGGGAAGTAATCGTTTCGTGTACCACACGGTTGATCTCCCAGGTGGAGACGCCGGGCTTGCAGGCCCGGACGCCCGCCTGGAGCGCTTCCGCCGTGATCCGGCCGGCTTTGGACATCAGTGCCAGCTCCTTTGCGGTTTTCAGTACGATCACGGCTTTACCCCTCCAGTATCTTCAGGATCTCGGCGGTTGCGGTTTCGATATCGGCGGTTCCGTCGATCTCGGAAAGAATGCCGCGGCCGCGGTAGAAATCCACCACCGGGTCGGTCAGTTCATGGTAGGTCTTCAGACGGGCCCGCACCGTTTCGGGGTGGTCGTCGCTGCGTGCCTCCAGGCAGCCGCCGCACTTGTCGCAAACGCCCTCCTCTTGGGGAGGATTGTTTGTGACATGGTAGCTGGCGCCGCATTTGCTGCACACCACGCGTCCCTGTACCCGTTCCACCAGTACCTCGTCGGGTACGTTGATGAGCAGGGCCTTGTTCATCCGGATGCCCATGTTCAGCAGGGCTTCGGCCTGGGCCAGGTTCCGGGGGAACCCATCCAGGATAAAGCCGTTGGCGCAATCGGGAGAGGAAACGCGGTCGCGGATGATCTCGGTCACGATCTCATCCGGCACAAATTTCCCCTGATCCATCAGGCCTTTTACCTGCTGTCCCAGCTCGGAGCCGCTGCGGATCACCTCGCGCAGCGCGTCTCCGGTGGAGATCTTCTGGATCCCGTACCGCCTGCACAGGATATCGGTCTGCGTACCCTTGCCGGCTCCGGGGGGGCCAAACATAATCAGTTTCATCATGATTCTGTTCCCTCTGTTCGGTTCCCGGTTATTCCAGGAAGCCCTTGTAGTGGCGCATCATCATCTGGGATTCCAGACTGCGGGCCGTATCCAGCGCAACGCCTACCACAATGATGATAGAAGTACCGCCCATGGAAATGTTCATGCCGGAAGCCGCACCCAGGATGATGGGCAGGATGGCAATGACCGCCAGCATCAGCGCGCCGGTAACGGTAGTCTTGGAAATGATCTTGCTGATAAAATCAGAAGTGGGCTTTCCGGGACGGATACCGGGGATGGCGCCGTTGTTCTTGCGGATATTGTTGGCCATTTCAACGGGATTGTACTGGATGGCGATATAGAAATAGTTGAACAGAATGATAAGGATGAAGTACAGGATCGCGTACCAGATGCTGTCGGTGGAGAACACGTCGGCAATAAACTTGGCAAAGCCTTTTTCGGCATTGGGGCTTACAAAACCGACGATGGTGCCGGGAATGGCCAGGAAGGTGGACGCAAAGATGATGGGCAGAACGCCGCTCATGTTCACCTTAATGGGCATATAGCTGCTCTGGCCGCCGTACTGCTTGCGCCCCACAATACGCTTGGCGTACTGCACGGGGATGCGGCGCTCGGCGCCGTTCATCAGTACGATGAACGCGATCATGGCGATAAAGAGGACCACGACCAGCGGAACCAGCACATAGAATCTGGGGTAGAATTCACCCAGCTGCAGATAACCGATCAGGCGGGTGATGAGGGAGGGGAGCCGCGCGATGATACCTGCGAACAGGATAAGGGAGATACCGTTGCCGATTCCCTTTTCATCAATGCGCTCGCCCAGCCAGACGACCAGCATGGCGCCGGCAGAGAACGCCAGAACGATGGCGATACCGGAGATCCAGGCGGATGCACCGCTGGTGTACTTCACCGCGTTGAACTGGCTGCTGCGCAGCAGGGTATAGTAGGCATACGCCTGCAGAACTGCCAGACCAATGGTGGAATAGCGGGTGATCTTCTTGATCTTTTTCTGCCCCTCGGGGCCTTCCTTGGCCATCCGCTCCAGGGAGGGAATGGCGACGGTAAGCAGCTGAATAACGATGGAAGCCGTAATATAGGGGGATACGCCCAGGGCAAAGAGAGTCGCTTCCGCAAAGGCGCCGCCGGTCAGCAGGTTCAGGTAACCCAGCAGGTTTCCCTGGGTGCTGTTCAGCATCTCCTGCAGACGGCTGGGATCCAGAAACGGCACGGGAATGGCGCAGCCAAGCCGTACGATTATCAGAATCAGCAGGGTATACAGGAGCTTCTTGCGGAGATCCTCAATTTTCCATGCGTTCCGTAATGTCTGGAACATTATACCACCTCTGCCTTTCCGCCGGCTGCCTCAATTTTGCTCTTAGCACCTTCGGAGAAAGCGGCTGCTTTAACGGTAAGCTTTTTGGTCACCTCACCGCGGCCCAGGAACTTGACGCCGTCGAAGGTCTTTTTCACAATGCCCGCATCCTGCAGAGCCTTGGCATCTACCACTGCGCCGTCCTCAAAGCGGGCGAGCACCTCTACGTTCACGCTGGCGTACTTGGTGGCAAAAATGTTCTTGAAGCCACGCTTGGGGATACGTCTCTGCAGGGGCATCTGGCCGCCCTCAAAGCCGGGACGCACGCCGCCGCCGGAACGGGCATTCTGGCCCTTGTGGCCCTTGCCGGCGGTTTTGCCGTTGCCGGAACCCGCGCCGCGGCCCACACGGTAGCCCTTATGGGTGCTGCCGGCAGCCGGAGAAAGCTCATTCAGTTTCATAATCGCTGCACCTCCTTGCTTATTCGGTTACCTCAATGAGGTGAGAAATGGTCTTGATCTTGCCACGGGTGGCAGCATTGTCGGGCTGCTCGGTGGTCTGACCGATCTTTTTGAGGCCCAGGGAGTAAGCGGTGGCAATCTGCTTCTCCAGCCGGCCGTTCAGGCTCTTTACCAGCTTGATCTTCAGGGTCTTTTCTGCTTTAGCCATGTTCGCTTACCTCCTTAACCCAGAATTTCTTTGGCGCTCTTGCCGCGGACCTCGGCAACTTCCTCTACGGTACGCAGAGCCTTCAGGCCCTCGAACGTAGCGGTAACGACGTTGCAGGGGTTGTTGGAGCGCAGGCACTTGGTACGGATATCGCTGATCCCGGCGACCTCCAGAACGGCACGGACCGCGCCGCCGGCAATAACGCCGGTACCCTGGGGAGCGGGCTTCATCAGTACCTCACCGGCGCCGAACTTGCCGATGATCTCGTGCGGGATGGTGGTTCCCTTGAGGGAAACTTTAACCATGTTCTTCTTCGCATCCTCAATCCCCTTGCGGATAGCGTCCGGGACTTCGCCGGCCTTGCCGATACCGAAACCGATGGTTCCGTTGCCGTCACCGACGACTACCAGCGCAGCAAATTTGTAGATACGACCGCCCTTGACGGTTTTGGAGACGCGGCCGATGTGTACGACCTTCTCCTGCAGATCCAGTTTAGATGCATCAATACGAGCCAAAAGTGTCCCTCCTCTCTCAGAATTTCAGGCCGCCCTCACGGGCGCCTTCGGCCAGTTCCGCCACGCGGCCGTGATAAACAAAGCCGCCGCGGTCGAACACAACCTCTTCGATGTTTGCTTTTTTGGCGGCTTCGGCGATTGCAAGACCTACCTTGCGGGCGCCTTCCTTGTTGCCGCCGTAGCCGTCAAAGCCCTTATCCATGCTGGAAGCAGCAGCCAGCGTTACGCCAAGATCATCATTGATGACCTGCGCGTAAATATGGTTGGCGGAGCGGAAAACGGCCAGCCGGGGACGCTGGGCGGTACCGTATACCTTGCCGCGTACTCTGGCGCGTCTTTTAAGACGGCTCTTTTTGCTGTCAACTTTTGTAACCATTTAGATACTCCTCCTTCCTTATTTCCCTTTGCCGGCTTTACCTTCCTTGCGGATGATAACCTCGTCGACATATTTGATGCCCTTGCCCTTATAAGGCTCGGGGGGACGCTTTTCGCGGATCTCCGCGGCAAACTGGCCCACGGCCTGCTTGTCGGCGCCCTTTACGATGATCTTGTTGGGAGCGGGGACCTCGATGGTGATGCCGGGGATTTCGGGTACGATGACCTGATGGGAATAACCCAGGTTCATGACCAGCTCGTTGCCCTGCTTGGCGGCACGGTAACCCACGCCGTTGATCTCCAGTTCCTTGCTGAAGCCTTTTTCGATACCCTCCACCATATTGTGGATCAGGGCACGGTACAGGCCGTGCATGCTCTTGGTCTCCTTCTCTTCGTCTGCACGGGTGATGTGCATGACATTGCCGTCCACCTTTACTCCGATGCGGCTGTCGACGGTCTGGCTCAGGGTGATGCCCTTACCGCTGACGGTAACGGTGTTGCCCTCTACCTTGACTTCGATGCCGGCGGGGATTTCGATGGGCTTGTTGCCAATTCTGCTCATTCTACTTTCCCTCCTTACCAGATGAACGCCAGGACTTCGCCGCCGACGTTGAGCTTACGGGCCTCTTTGTCGGTGATGACGCCCTTGGAAGTGGAGAGGATCGCGATACCCAGGCCCTTCATGACCTTGGGGCAGTCCTCACAGCTTGTGTAAATACGCAGGCCGGGCTTGGAGACTCTGCGCAGGCCCTGGAGTACCGGGGTCTTGTTTGCACCGTATTTCAGGGTAATACGGATGATGCCCTGCTTGCCGTCATCGATGACGGTGAAAGCCTTGATATAGCCCTCGTCAAGAAGAATCTGAGCAATAGAAGTCTTCATCTTTGACGCAGGAATATCAACAGTGTCGTGCTTTGCGCTGTTCGCATTGCGGATGCGGGTCAGCATATCAGCAATCGTATCAGTGATATACATAGGTCAACCTCCTTCTTTCTATTACCAGCTTGCTTTCTTAACGCCGGGGATCTGGCCCTTATAGGCCAGCTCGCGGAAACAGATACGGCAGATCCCGTACTTACGCAGGTAAGCGTGGGGGCGGCCGCAGATCTTGCAGCGGTTGTAAGCTCTGGTAGAGAACTTAGCGGGAGCCTGCTGCTTGAGTTTCATCGACAGTTTTGCCATTTTTCTCTACCTCCTTACTTCTCAAAGGGCGCGCCCATCAGGGAGAGCAGCTCTTTGGCTTCTTCATCGGTCTTGGCGGTGGTAACAAAGGTGATGTCCATGCCGCGGACCTTATCGATCTTATCGTACTCGATTTCGGGGAAGATCAGCTGCTCGCGGATGCCGAGGTTGTAGTCGCCGCGGCCGTCGAAGCTGTTGGCGTTGATGCCGCGGAAGTCGCGTACACGGGGCAGCGCGATGTTGAACAGCTTATCCACGAACTCGTACATTCTTTCGCCGCGCAGGGTCACCTTCGCGCCGATGATCATGCCTTCGCGCAGCTTGAAGTTCGCGACGGATTTGTGTGCTTTGCAGGCGACGGCCTTCTGGCCGGTGATCTTACCCAGATCGGTGACGATGGCGTCCAGCATCTTGGGGTTATCCTTCAGCTCGCCGCAGCCAACGTTGATGACGACCTTATCCAGCTTGGGGATCTGCATAACACTCTTGTAGCCGAACTTGCTCATCATTGCAGGGGCTACGTCACTCTTATAGAATTCTTTCAAACGTGCCATGATTATCCTCCTTCTTAATAAGATGCGCCGCAGTGCTTGCACACACGGGTCTTGGTGTCGCCCTCGATTTTATGGGCCAGGCGGGTCGCCTTGCCGCACTTGGGGCAGACAGCCATTACTTTACAGGCATAAACAGCGGATTCCGCCTTCAT
The DNA here is from genome assembly GCA_004554485.1 of Oscillospiraceae bacterium. Lineage (GTDB taxonomy): Bacteria > Bacillota > Clostridia > Oscillospirales > Ruminococcaceae > Angelakisella. The sequence continues at coordinate 12,282 of SFLS01000024.1, forward strand.
GATGCCGGCGGGGTCTCCCTGCTTGCGGGGCTTAACATGCTTGGTTACCATGTTCAGGCCCTCTACGATGACCTTACCCTCCTTGGGGCTGACCTGCAGAACCTTGCCCTGCTTGCCCTTATCCTTGCCGGAGAGCATGACGACAGTGTCGCCGGTCTTTACATGAAGATGATTCATCGTTTGCGACACCTCCTTACAGAACTTCCGGAGCCAGGGACAGGATCTTGGTGTAATCCTTTTCTCTCAGCTCTCTGGCTACCGGTCCAAAAATACGGGTACCACGGGGGTTTTTGTCCTCCTTGATGATAACGGCTGCGTTTTCATCAAAGCGGATATAAGTGCCGTCCTCCCGGCGCAGCCCCTTCGCGGAGCGTACGATCACGGCGCGGACTACTTCGCCCTTCTTGACGGTGCCGCCGGGGGCCGCCTTTTTGACGGAAGCCACGACTACATCGCCGATATTGGCATATCTCTTGCGGGAGCCGCCCAGCACGCGAATGCACATCAGTTCCTTCGCGCCGGTGTTGTCAGCTACCTTGAGATAGGTCTGCATCTGAATCACAGAGCGTTCCTCCTTTCAAAGACTCGTACAGTTCCTTTCTGCACGGTTCTATTCCATATAACAGAATTGATACAAAATTTGCGCGGTTGACCGCGAAGGCCGGGTCTTGCTTACTTCGCCTTCTCGATGATCTCCACCACACGCCATCTCTTGTCCTTGGAGATGGGGCGGGTTTCCATAATCATGACGGTGTCGCCAATACCGCAAGCGTTTTCTTCGTCGTGCGCCTTGAATTTCACGGTGTGCTTTACGATCTTCTTATACAGCGGGTGACGGACGTTATCGACAACGGCGACCACTACGGTCTTGTCCATCTTGTCGGAAACGACTTTGCCCGTTCTGGTTTTTCTCAGGTTTCTTTCGCTCACGAGGATTTCCTCCCTTCTCCTATATTACTTGTTCTCCAGCTCTTTTTCCTTCAGGATGGTCTTGACGCGGGCAATATCCTTCTTGACCTCGTTCAGACGCAGCGGGTTATCCAGCTGGTTGACAGCGTGCTGGAAGCGAAGATTGAAAAGCTCTGTCTTCAGGTCAGCAAGCTTTTTGTTCAGTTCCTGAGCAGAAAGTGCTCTGATTTCGGCAGCCTTCATTATTCTTCACTCCCTTCGGTTTCTTTCTTTACAAATTTGCACTTGATCGGCAGCTTGTGCATAGCCAGACGCATAGCCTCGCGGGCAATGCTTTCGTCCACGCCGCCCATCTCGAACAGGATGCGGCCGGGCTTGACCACGGCCACCCAGTACTCGGGGCTGCCCTTACCGGAACCCATGCGGGTCTCGGCGGGCTTGGCGGTTACGGGCTTATCGGGGAAGATCTTGATCCATACCTGACCGCCGCGCTTGATATAGCGGGTCATGGCGATACGGGCGGCCTCGATCTGGTTGGAGGTGATCCAGGCGGGCTCCAGAGCCTGCAGACCATACTCGCCGTTGGAAACGGTGTTGCCGCGCATTGCCTTGCCGGTCAGACGACCGCGCTGGACGCGACGATATTTTACTCTTTTGGGCAACAGCATTACTTGCGGCCTCCTTCCTTCTTGGGCTTACGGTCCTGCAGCACCTCGCCGGCATAGATCCACACCTTTACGCCGATGCGGCCGTAGGTGGTGGCAGCCTCCGCAAAGCCGTAGTCAATATCGGCGCGCAGGGTCTGCAGCGGGATGGTGCCCTCGTGATACTGCTCCACACGGGCGATCTCGGCGCCGCCCAGACGGCCGGAGCACTGAGTCTTGATGCCCTTGGCGCCGGGCTCGCGGCCCATGGGCTTCATGGCACGGCCGATGGCCTGCTTCATGGCGCGGCGGAAGGACACACGGCCCTCCAGCTGAGCGGCGATGTTTTCGGCAACCAGCTGAGCGTTCTTATCGGGGCTCTTGACTTCGATGACGCCCAGGGGCAGCACGGTGAGCTTCTGGGTCTTGCCCTTGTTCACCAGCGCTTCGCACTCGGCGCGCAGTTTTTCGATCTCCGCGCCGCCCTTACCGATGACGATACCGGGACGGGCGCAGTGGATGTTGATACGGACCTTATCGGCGGTTCTCTCGATCTCAATCTTGGGAACGCCGGCATCGTACAGCTTCTTCTTCAGGAATTTACGCAGGTTATAGTCCTCGACCAAGATATCGCCGAAAGCGTTATCACGAGCAAACCAGCGGGAATCCCAATCCTTGATTACGCCCACGCGAAGACCGTGGGGATTTACTTTCTGTCCCATAGTTTACCTCCTTCTTTCAGCTTATTCTTTTTCACGCAGAACCATGGTGACGTGAGAGGTTCTCTTCATCACGCGGAATGCTCTGCCCTGTGCTCTGGGACGGATTCTCTTGAGCATAGGACCGGGGCAGACAAAACACTCTGCGACATAAAGATTATTCTTATCCATGTTGAAGTTGTTCTCCGCGTTGGCTACCGCGCTCTTCAGCAGCTTTGCCAGCGGCTCGCAGGCCGCCTTGGGAGTCAGCGCCAGGATGGCAGCCGCTTCTTCAACAGGCTTGTTGCGGATCAGATCCAGCACGATCTGTACCTTGCGGGGCGAGATGCGCGCATGTCTGAGATAAGCCTTAGCTTCCATGTGTTTTTCCTCCTTTCGGTCCTATTTTAAGATTTCTTGGCGCCGGCATGGCCGCGGAAGGTGCGGGTGGGGGCAAATTCGCCCAGCTTGTGGCCGACCATATCCTCGGTGACATATACCGGTACGTGCTTGCGTCCGTCATGCACGGCAATGGTGTGACCGACGAAGTCAGGGAATATTGTGGAGGCACGGCTCCAGGTCTTCAGAACGCGCTTTTCTCCGGCGGCGTTCATGGCTTGTACTCTTGCCAGCAGCTTAGGCTGCACAAAAGGTCCTTTTTTGATACTTCTGCTCATAAATCAATATCCTCCTTTCCTCGCGGTTATTTCGCGTTGCGGCGCTTGACGATGAACTTGTCAGAGGCCTTGTGCTTGCCGCGGGTCTTGTAACCCAGCGCGGGCTTGCCCCAGGGGGTCACAGGGCCGGGACGGCCGATGGGCGCGCGGCCCTCGCCGCCGCCGTGGGGATGGTCGCAGGGGTTCATAACGGAACCGCGGACGGTAGGACGGATTCCCATGTGACGGGTACGGCCGGCCTTACCGATGTTGACGTTCTCGTGGTCGATGTTGCCGACCTGGCCGATGGTGGCCATGCAGTTGAGCTGTACGTTGCGCAGCTCGCCGCTGGGCAGGCGGATCATGCCGTACTTGCCCTCCTTGGCCATCAGCTGGGCCATGTTGCCGGCGGCGCGGGCCAGCTGGGCGCCCTTGCCGGGGTACAGCTCCACATTGTGGATAATGGTACCGACGGGGATGTTGGCCAGGGGCAGTGCGTTGCCGGGCTTGATATCGGCGCCGGCGCCGGAAACGACGGTGTCGCCCACCTTCAGGCCGACGGGGGCCAGGATGTAGCGCTTTTCGCCGTCCTCATACTGCACCAGGGCGATATGGGCGGAACGGTTGGGATCGTACTCCAGAGTCAGCACGGTCGCGGGCATATCCAGCTTCTCGCGCTTGAAGTCGATCACACGGTATTTGCGACGGTTGCCGCCGCCCTGATGACGAACGGTGATGCGGCCGGTATTGTTGCGGCCGGAATGTTTCTTCACCGGTTCCAGCAGGGATTTTTCGGGGGCTACCTTGGAAAGCCCGGAATAATCGGTCACCGTCATGCCGCGGCGGCCGGGGGTCGTGGGCTTATAGCGTTTAATAGCCATTTCAGTTCTTCTCCTTTACAGTTTTTAGCGGAGCCGGAGCAGGCTCCATACATAAAGCGGTTCTTACACAGCGGGGACTGAAACCCCGGGGAGCGGCGCCTTAGCGCATGCTCTCAAAGAACTCGATGGTCTTGGAATCCTCGGTCAGGGTAACGATGGCCTTTTTGTAGCTGGCGGTGTAGCCCTGATAGCGGCCCATTCTCTTCAGCTTGCCGTCGCAGTTCATGGTGTTGACGGCGGCTACCTTGGTGCCGGGAAACATGGCCTCGACCGCCTTGGCGATCTCCACCTTGTTGGCGGTCTTCATCACCTTAAAGGTGTACTTTTTGTGCTGCATCGCTTCCATGGAATTTTCGGTCACGATGGGCTCCACGATAATATCCTGGATCATCTTCATTTCGCGTACACCTCCTCCAGTTTATCCACCGCAGCCACGGTCAGGATCATCTTGCGGGAATTGAGCACGTCATAGGTGTTCATCTCACCCACGATGCTGGTCTTGACGCCGGGGATGTTGCCCGCAGAGCCTACCAGCATTTTGTTTACCGTATCGGTCACGATAAGGGCCTTGCCCTCGGCGCCCAGCGCCTTGAGCATATTCACTACGGTCTTGGTCTTGTACTCCTCCACCTTGATGGCGTCCACGAGGATCAGCTCGCCCTCGGAAAGCTTGGCGGAAAGAGCGCTCTTCAGACCGACCACCTTCATCTTACGGTTGATGGAGTAGCGGTAGGAGCGGGGCTTGGGCCCCAGCGCAACGCCGCCGTGAGTCCACTGGGGCGCGCGGGTCGAACCCTGACGGGCGTGACCGGTCCCCTTCTGGCGCCAGGGCTTTTTGCCGCCGCCGGAAACTTCGGTGCGGGTCAGGGTGGACTGGGTGCCCTGACGCTGGTTGGCCAGATAATTCTTGACCACTTCGTGCAGGACCGCCTTGTTGGGGGTCACCGCGAAGATCGCGTCGTTCAGCTCACGCTCGCCGACGCTTTTGCCGGTCATATCGTAAATTGTAACCTTAGCCATTCTTCGTATCCTCCTTCCTTTTAAGCTTTCACGGAATCGGTGATGGTGACAATGCCGCCCTTTGCGCCGGGGATAGCACCCTTGATGGCGATAAGGTTGTTCTCGGCATCGATCTTCACGACAGCCAGATTCTGTACGGTCACGCGCTCGGCGCCCAGGTGACCGGGCAGCTTTTTGCCCTTCATCACGCGGCTGGGGTCGGAGCAGGCGCCGTTGGAACCGGCATGACGGTGAACGGGGCCGGTACCGTGGGTATCCTTCAGGGAGTGGGCATTGAAGCGTTTGATGACGCCGGCGTAGCCTTTACCTTTGGAAGTACCGCAGACATCCACCGCGTCGCCCGCGGCGAAGGTATCTGCTTTGATGATGTCGCCGACGTTCAGAGCGGCGATATCGTCCAGACGGAATTCTTTCAGGGTCTTCTTCAGGGCTACGTCCGCCTTGGCAAAGTGACCCTTGATCGCTTTGGTGGCTCTCTTGTCGCTGAGTGCGCCGAAACCGATCTGCACAGCCTCATAACCGTCGTTTTCGATTGTCTTCTTCTGCACTACCACGCAGGGGCCGGCCTCTACGACCGTTACCGGTACCACATTGCCCTTCTCGTCAAAGAGCTGGGTCATACCGATCTTCTTGCCGATGATACATTTTTGCATTTGTTGTTTCCTCCTGTTCGGTTATTGGTCGGCCATATTGTTGTTCGGGTCGGCCGACATGACCTTACCCGCCTTTCGGCGGCAGAGTGCCGGGGGAGTGATCCAAGCCGTATTACAGCTTGATTTCGATCTCTACGCCGGCGGGCAGCTCCAGACCGGTCAGCGCTTCCACCGTCTTGTTGGAAGGTCTGAGAATATCAATGAGCCGCTTGTGGGTTCTCATCTCAAACTGCTCGCGGCTGTCCTTGTACTTATGAACAGCGCGCAGGATGGTAACGATCTCCTTCTCGGTGGGCAGCGGGATGGGTCCGGATACGCGGGCGCCGGTGCGCTTCGCGGTCTCCACGATCTTCTCTGCTGCGGTATCCACCAGCTGAGCATCATAGCCTCTCAGTCTGATTCTGATTTTTTCCTTGACTGCCACTTTGCATCGCCTCCTGTTTCAGTTTAGTTACTCAGGCGACGGTTTTTGTCTTGCTTCCATTGCAAACCCTGCCGGGTGTTCCGCGGCATCGCATAAAGAAATCCGGACGCTTCCCAATCCTTTTCAATAAAAGGATTCGGAGCCATCCGGGACCTTTTAACGCACAAGCCGCAGCCATTCCCGTGTGGGTTGGCGCCGGTTGCAGTTCAAAGCCGCCCGGTTTCAAATCGGACATACTCCGCGGAAATTTCCCGTCTGACCGGCTGTCGTCACAGCCTGCCGGCGGCCACCTCCCGCATCATCGCATATCAAAAGCGCAGTCACGCAAGGATTAGTTTATCATACCAAACGGCTGAATGCAAGTCTTTTTTGCTTTATTTCCGGCATAAATTTCGCTTTTGGCCGCACCCACAAAATAGCTAACGGATTTTCCTCTTACCTAAATAGGCCATTTTCCCGCTGTCGGTGGGCAAAAGAAAACCGGCCGTCATAGCGACAGCCGGCAGGATAGTCTTGTATCAGGGACCTGATTACTGCTCTTCCTTCATCTTTGCAAAGCACTCGCTGCAGTATACCGGACGGTCCTCGCGGGGGCGGAAGGGAACCTTCGCCTCTTTGCCGCAGTTGGCGCAGACAGCGGTGAACATCTCGCGGTCGGTCTTCTGGTTCTGCTTACGGGCGTCGCGGCAGGCTTTGCAGCGCTGAGGCTCATTGGCAAAGCCGCGCTCGGCGTAGAACTCCTGCTCACCGGCGGTGAACACGAACTCGTTGCCACATTCTTTGCATACTAAAGTCTTGTCTTCGTACATTCTTCATTACCTCGCTTTGGAATCTCTGCCCTCACAAATGTTGTTGATAAGGGGTTTTTGTATATACCACCTGACGGATTCAGGTCGATACCGAGTGGATGGAATAGAACCGTCGCAGCTTTCGTCTGACTCTTTGCAGGGCGTTATCCACAGCTTTGGAATGAGAAGAAAGAAGAGATGCTATTTCCGAATAGGGGTAGCCCGCCAAAAACAGCCGCAGGGCCTGCCGCTCGTAGCCGGTAAGCGCCGTCTGCATCCAGCGGTGCAGCTCCCCGGAAAATTCCGAGGCTTCCAGCAGTTCCTCCGGTTGGAGACCGCCGTCGGTGGGCTGTGCCTCCTCCAGCGGGGCGTAATCGCGCAGCGGCTCGTTGCGGCCGCATAGCGCCGTACGGGCCGCTGTGGTCATGCTGTTGCGGGCGCATTTCAGGGCATAGGGAGCAAAGGGTCCGGCCTGAGGCCGGTAGCAGCGCACCGCGTTCATCACCCCCAGGAACCCCTCCTGGATGAGATCCTCGCGGTCCACTCCCGGCAGATGATAGCTTTGGGCCATTGTCCGCAGACGGGGCAGCAGCCGCTCCACCAGCACCGAAAAGGCCTTTTCCTCCGCCTGTTTCGCGGCAAGCGCCAGTGCTTCGTCGCTCATTGCTTCCCAGTGTTTCAGCATACGCAAATACTCCAGCCCCGGCGGTCAGGTATTCTGCCGGTACATAGTCTATCTTACCCGATTCCCGGGGGCTTGTCAAGCATTTATTGGTCTTTTTTTACAAAAACCGTTCTGCTTGCCCGGATAATTTTGTACCCAATTCAG
>SFLS01000025.1 GCA_004554485.1 Oscillospiraceae bacterium
CAGGCGGCCCTCGCCCTTGGCGGCGCAGCATTCCAGAATGGTATCGATGGATTCCTTTTTGGCGTCCTCGATAAAGCCGCAGGTATTCACGATGACCGCATCGCATTCGGTCATATCACTGCAGATCTCATATCCCTCGCGGGCCAGCACAGCCAGCAGGCGCTCGGCGTCCACCTGGTTCTTGCTGCACCCCAGCGAGATCATTCCCACCTTAATCGTCACGGTACATTTCCTCCTGCAGTCCCTGTGGCTGCTCCTCCAGAATCCGCCTGATGCCTGCCCGGATCTCCTCCGGCGGGTAGCCCCGGCGGTACAGCGCCGCCACGGTTTTTTCAATCCCTTTGCGGTCGGTCAGGTTTTTCAGGTACTTTTTGCGGATGAGTTCCAAAATCTGCTCTCCTGCGTCGCCGGTCTCCTCCGGCTCCGGCTGCTGAATCGGCAGACGGCGCATCGCCGCCTGGATCGTCTCCTGCGAAAAGCCCCGGCGGTACAGCGCCGCCATCGCTTTTTCACGCTCCCGGCGGTCCCCCAGCTTTTCGGCATACTGCTTTTGCAGCAGGCGGCAGGCAGTTTCGGTTTCGCTCTCCGGGCTGATCCCCGCCAGCACCTCTTCGATGACCTGCTGCGGGACTCCCTTTTTCTGCAGCTCCCTTGCAATCCGCCGCCGGGGGTAGCCCTTCAGGTTCACAGCGTCCGCAGCGTAGCGCCGGCTGTAATCCAGGTCGTCCAGCAGGCCCAGCTCCTGCATACGGGTCAGCGCCGCCTCGACGGCCTGTTCCCCGTACCGCCGCAGCAGCTTTTGCCGCAGGGTCCCGGTGGTCTGCTCCGCCGCGGAGAGGTAATCCAGCGCGCTCTCCCGCGCGCTGCGCTGCTCATCCTCCCGCCGCAGCGTTTCCAGCTGCCCGGGCGTCAGCTCTGCCCCCGTTTGCAGGCCCGGCGTTGTAAGGAAGGTATCCCGATGCACCGAGAACGCAAATTCCCCGTCGATCATCAGGGCATAGCGGCCCTTTTTGGTGGTTTCGATCCCGGTGATCCGCATCCGGCTACCTTCCTTTCATTTAATAATTTAGTATAGCATAAAGCGAGCCGGTAGTAAATGTGCATTTCGCAGAAAATCACAGATTCCCCGGCAGGCCGCCGGTTTCTGCTCCTCGGGAAAGCCCCCGCAGGGGCGCCCGCCGAAAGGCGGGCCGGCGGGCTGCGCCCGCCGCCGCGGCCCCCGGCCGCGGGCCCCTGCGGGGGCCCTACCCTCTGCTCCTTCCCTGCCCGGACAAAAGGCCTCCCGGCAGCGAAGACCTGCCGGGAGGCTGTATTTCTTTTTGCGGAGCCGGCGCGGCTTTACGCCTCGTCCTCGTCCACTTCCGCCGTCAGGTTCACCTGGCCCAGCTTTCTGGGTGCGGCAGGCGCACCGCCGCGGTTCATCAGCTTGTCGGCGTTGGCCATCACCTTGGCGGCAATCTCCTCCGCCAGCTCGGGGTTCTGTCGCAGGTATTCCTTGGCATTGTCGCGCCCCTGCCCCAGCCGGATCTCCCCGTAGTTGAACCAGGCGCCGGACTTCTGCACAATATCCAGCTTGGCGCCCAGGTCAAGGATCTCGCCGACGCGGGAAACACCCTGGCCGTACATGATATCGAACTCGGCCTCTTTAAAGGGCGGCGCCACCTTGTTTTTAACCACCTTTACCCGCACCCGGTTGCCGATCACCTCGCCGCCGGATTTAAGCTGCTCGGTACGGCGCACGTCCAGCCGGACCGAGGAGTAGAACTTCAGCGCGCGGCCGCCGGGCGTTGTTTCGGGGTTGCCGTACATCACGCCGATCTTTTCGCGCAGCTGGTTGATGAAGATAACGATGGCGTTGCTTTTGCCGATGGCGCCGGTGAGCTTGCGCAGCGCCTGACTCATCAGGCGGGCCTGCAGGCCCACGTGGGTATCGCCCATTTCTCCCTCGATCTCCGCCTTGGTGACCATGGCCGCCACCGAGTCCACCACCACGACATCCACTGCGCCGGAGCGCACCAGTGCCTCGCAGATCTCCAAGGCCTGCTCGCCGGTATCGGGCTGGGAGACCAGCAACTGGTCGATATCCACGCCCAGGTTTTTGGCATAGACGGGGTCCAGCGCGTGCTCCACATCGATGAAAACCGCCGAACCGCCGCGTTTTTGCGCTTCGGCGACCACGTGCAGCGCTACGGTGGTCTTACCGCTGGATTCCGGCCCGTAGATCTCGACGATGCGGCCGCGCGGCAGCCCGCCGATGCCCAGCGCCATATCCAGCGAAAGCGACCCGGTGGGGATCGCCTCCACGTTCATGGTGGCGTTCTGTCCCAGGCGCATCACGGCGCCTTTGCCAAACTGTTTTTCGATCTGGCTGATGGCGGTTTCCAGCGCCTTTTGCTTGTCGCTGGGGGCGGGGGCGGTCTCTTTTGCTTTCTTTTCGATGGCCATGCTGGTTCCTCCCGTTTTTGCAGCTTTGTCTGGTTTTATTATACCGGATTTTGGCGGCGAATGCAAGCCCTGCACGAAAATTTGTTCGTGGTTTGGCGGCGATTTTTCGGCCCGGCAGAAGGTGGGAGCCGGCGGCCCCGCCGCCCCCGGCTTCGCCGGGGTCCCGCGCGCCCAGGGGCGCGCGGGCGTCGCGCGCGTATGCGCGCGACGGGCGGGGCCGCCGGCGATGGGGGCGTGACATTGTTGCGCCTTTCGGGCCAGCCGGAGCTTTCTTCCGCCGTTGCCATGCCGGGGAACGGGCTGGCGTGCGGCGGCCTGCTGAAAAGGTAAAAACAGATCCCTTGCCTGTGGGAGTAGTCGGGGGATCTTTGAATGGAAGTAAGGCGGGCACGGCGGAGCAGAGGAGGGCCGCCCCGCTATGCGGGGCGGCCCGAGGGGAGCGCAGCCGTGCCCGCCGAGCCCTGAGGGACGCGCCCTTTTCGCCGGACGGTAAAAAGCAGGCCCCCGTCCATGGGAAGGGGGCGGGGGGGCAAATGATCGTATGCTGAGTTACAGGCTCATCTTTTGCAGCAGGCGGTCTACGCGGCGGCGCAACGCCGGCAGGCTTCCCAGCGCGGCATCCCGGGCCAGCAGCCCGGCTGCCGCCTCCTGCGTTTTTTGCAGCAGACGGGCATCCGCCGCCAGATCCGCCACCTTCAGCTCCGGCAGGCCGTGCTGCCGCTCCCCGAAGAAATCCCCCGGGCCGCGCTGCTTCAGGTCCTCCTCCGCGATGCGAAAGCCATCGGTGGTGGAGCAGAGCACCCGCAGACGCTGCCGGGTTTCCGGGTTATCGGTATCGGAAAGCAGGATACAGTGCGACTGCGCCCTGCCGCGGCCCACACGGCCCCGCAGCTGGTGCAGCTGTGAAAGCCCGAATCGCTCCGCGTTCTCTATCATCATAATGACGGCATTGGGGACATCCACTCCCACTTCGATAACGGTGGTCGCCACCAGCAGCTGGATCTCCCCCGTCGCAAAGGCCGCCATGACCTTTTCCTTCTGCGCCGGGCGCATTTTGCCGTGCAGCAGCCCCACCCGGTAGGCCCCGAAGGCCCCCTGTGCCAGCTCCTCGGCATAGTCCGTCGCCGCTTTGAGATTGACCGCTTCGGCCTGCTCGTCCTCGCTTTGCACCGCGGGACAGACCAGGTAAGCCTGATAGCCCTCATCCAGGTGCCGGCGGATATACCCGAAGGCCCGCTCCCGGATCGTGCTGTCGATGAGGTAGGTCTTGACCGGCCGGCGCCCCGCCGGCAGCTCATCGATGACCGACAGCTCCATGTCGCCGTAGACGATCATGGCCAGCGTGCGGGGGATCGGTGTGGCTGACATGACCAGCACATGGGGATCCACGCCCTTTTGCCGCAGGGCCGCCCGCTGCTGCACCCCGAAGCGGTGCTGCTCGTCGGTAACAACCAGCCCCAGCCGGGCAAAGGCGGTATCGCCGGTCAGCAGGGCGTGCGTCCCGATGCACAGGTCGATCTCCCCTGCCGCCAGCGCCGATTTGAGCGCCTCCTTCTTTTTGGCCGAAAGCGAGCCGGTCAGCAGCGCCGTGCGCATCCCCAGCCGTTCCAGCAGCGGCGAGAGGTTGTGGTAATGCTGCTGCGCCAGGATCTCGGTGGGCGCCATCAGGGCGCTCTGCTGTCCGTTTTGCCAGGCAAAGTAGCAGCAGGCCGCCGCCACGGCAGTCTTTCCGCTGCCCACATCCCCCTGCACGAGCCGGTTCATGGGGGTCCCGCTGCACATATCCCGTACCGCTTCCTCGATGGCCCGCTGCTGCGCGCCGGTCAGGCGGTAGGGCAGCGCCCTGTAATACTCGGTCAGCGGAAACGGCTTCATCGGTTCGGTTTTTTGCCGCAGCCGGCCCTGCCGCAGCTGCGCGAAGCAGAGCGTCAGGCACAGCAGCTCATCGAAGACCATCCGGTTGCGCCCGGTCTCGATCTTTTCCCAGTCCTGCGGGAAATGCACCGCGTGCAGCGCTTCGGCGTAGCTCATCAGCCCGTACCGCTCCGGCAGTCCGCTGGCCGCCAGGGGATCGGGCAGCTCATCCACCCGGTGCAGGGCTTCTTTCATCTGCCGGCTCACCATCTTGTTGCTCAGCCCCTGCGTCAGCGGGTAGACCGGCAGCAGCGTGCCCGCTTCCTCCGGCCGGAATACCAGGGGGGATTCCATCTTTCGGGTATAAAAGCCACCGCCCAATTCTCCGTAAAAGAGGTATTCCTCCCCTTCCCGGAGGGATTCCACGGTGTATTTTGCGTTAAAAAAGGTGATCTGCAGCGTTACCGGCCCGTCCACCGCCGTCAGCTTATAGACCGACAGGCCCCGGCGGATACGCTGTTCCCGCCCCTTCTGCGCCAGCAGGGCGCGCACCGCGCACTTTTGTCCCGGCTGCGCCTGGGCCAGCGACAGGGGATGCGACAGGTCGATGTACCGCCGCGGCAGATGGTACAGCAGGTCCTCCACCGTTTCCACCCCCAGCTTGCGGTACAGCCTGGCACGCTCCTCGCCCACGCCCTTCAGGTACCGGATATCGCTTTGCAGCTCCAACGCCACGGCGGCTCCCTCCTTTCGCTTTTTCTGCCTTTATTATAGCGAACAAAATTTCGCATTGCAATGCAAAAAATGCCGTCCCCGGCAGAGGACGGCAAAAGGCACGGGACGCCCCGCAGGGGCGGCGCGAAGCGCCGGGCGCGCCCGAAGGGCGCGCACTCCGCCTCCGGCGGAGCCCTGCGGGGCGGGCCGGTACCCTGCGCAAAGCCCGGTTCAGCCCGCCACGCCGTAGCGGCCGGTCCACACCAGGATATTCACCGTCAGCACAAAAAGCAGCGCGGCCGTGCCCAAAAAGATCAGCGCGATGCCCACTTTTTTGAGCGTCTCGCCCTCGTCGCCGCGTTTGGCCGCCGCCCGGGTCACGATCCCCCCGACCAGCAGCACCGCCAGTCCGATCCAAAACAGCATTGCGTTTTTCCTCCCTGATGGTTAGTTTACAAGCACCATTATAGCGGCTGCCCCCGCAAATTGCAATCGGGTTCCCGGCGGCCGGCAAAATGTCACTTTTGGTTGCGCTGCGCGCGGAAAGACCATGGTCGTCCGCCGACTTTTTTGCTGACAAAAACTATTGACAAGCCCCTGTCGGGCCGATATAATGTATCTGTTGCCATGCAGCATTATGAACCATTAGCTCAGCCGGCAGAGCATTTGACTTTTAATCAAAGGGCCCGGGGTTCGAATCCCCGATGGTTCACCACATCGTCGCGGACTGCAGATTGTCTGCGGCGATCTTTTTATTAAAAAAGAGACTGCCCTCGGGCCGTCTCTTTTTTGTTGGCTTTTATTCCTGCGGGGCCTCGCAGTCGGAGGCCTGCGCCGTTTCGGCGGGTTCCTGCGGCTCTGTGGCACCTTCCGGCTCCGCGGGGATCTTTTCCCCTCTCAGGCTGTTGATGGCGTCCTCCGCCACACCCTTGACCTTTTCGATGATCTCGGGCGCCTTTTCCTGCGCCGCGGCGGCGGCAGCCATCACCTTTTCCTTGACCTCGGGGGCTTTTTCCTTTACCAGAGAAGCGGTTTCGGTATAGACCTCCCGGGCAGCCTCCTTCACCGTGTAGACCGTGTCGTTGGCGTCCACCACGCCGTCGCCGTTGGCGTCCCCGCCGGCGTTTTTCTTTTCGTTATACTTTTCCGCTACCTTTACCGCAGCGTAGGCGGCGCCGGCCGCCACACCCAGTCCCAGCAGATTTTTAAGAAAACCCATCGTTCATTCCTCCTGAAAAAATGATATGCAAAGCGGCAGCGCCGCCGTTTGCGCTTATTATAATTACAGCCCCGCCCTGGTAAAGAACCACGGCCACAGGAAGGTGCCGGTAAAGCCCATCAGCGCGTAGCGCAGGGCATGGCACCACATCAGGTCGGGCAGCAGGGGCTTGAGCCCCAGGCGGATGCCCATCAGCAGGGCAAAGCCGATGACCAGCCGCAGCACCCGGGCAAAAACGCTTTTGGCCGGACGGAACTGCACCGCGCGCTGCTCCAGCCACAGCCCCACTACGGCGCCCAGCCCCAGCGCGATGGTTTTGACGGTATCCACGGTGAAGTTCAAAAGCAGCGCCGAGCCGGAGAGCAGCACCGCCGCCAGCATCAGCAGCACCTTGTGGTGGTAAAACCGCCGGAACAGCGCCCCGCACAGCCAGGCGCACAAAAGCCCCAGCAGCGCCCCGACGATGGTATCGGTGGGATAATGTACCCCCAGGTAGACCCGGGAGAGCATGACCAGCAGGATGAGCAGGCCGCACAGCAGCTTGGCGCCGGCCTTTCTGCCGTAGGCCAGGCTGCCGAAGATGCTGCCCGCCGTCTGGCTGTGGCCACTGGGGAACGACCAGGAGGAGGAAAGGTGCGCGGTATCCACCAGCGCGCCCTCCACCCTGACGTACCGCAGGTCGCTGAAGCGTTCGGTCAGAAAGGGGCGCGGGCGGGCGATCAGATCCTTCAGCAGCCCGTTAAGGCTCATGGCGGTGTACAGCGAAAAGAGCAGATACTCTCCCAGGCGCTTGTTCCAGCACCAGTACACCGCTATGATGAGCAGGATCACGAAGGTTTCCTCCCCCAGGAAGGTCAGCGCCAGCATGATCTTATCCATCACCCCGCCGCCGATCTCCGCCAGCTTCTGGACCGCCTGCATGACGGCGTGATCAAAGGGCAGGCAGCGTTCCAACAGATTCAGCATCGCAGTCTCTCCTTTTCCCGTTTTGACAAAAGACGGCAGACTTTGCGGGGTCTGCCGTCAGGGGGTGTGCTGTTTACAGAATGACTTCGCCGTACACCTCGCCGGAGCATCCCGCGGCATTGGCTTCATCGGTATCCAGATGGCAGGCGGTACCGGCCGTGGGGCTGACGCGGCAGATCACATCGCCGAATACCAGGCTGCGGCCGTCGCTGTCGATCTTCAGGCGGACGATCTGCTTATCCTTTACGCCGAACTTCTCGCCGTCCTCCGGGGTAAAGTGGATGTGACGCTTGGCCACGATAACGCCCTCGGTCAGCTCGATCTCTCCCTTGGGACCCACCAGACGGCAGCCGGGGGTACCGGCCAGGTCGCCGGATTCCCGCACGCAGGGGGTGACGCCGATGGAGCGGGCGTCGGTCATGGAAAGCTCC
Source organism: Oscillospiraceae bacterium (assembly GCA_004554485.1). Lineage (GTDB taxonomy): Bacteria > Bacillota > Clostridia > Oscillospirales > Ruminococcaceae > Angelakisella. The sequence continues at coordinate 7,630 of SFLS01000025.1, forward strand.
ACCTGGGTCTGGGGACGCACGGGACCCAGAACCGAGATGAGACCCATCGACTTTTTAGGGCCGATGACCTCGACTTTTTCGTTGGTGGCAAACTGACCGGGCTGGGAAAGCGCCTTTTTGAAGGTCAGCTCAAAGCCCTTGCCGAACAGCGTTTCCAGATCGGCGGGGGAAAGGTGCAGGTGGCGGGCGGAAGTTTCGACTAATACTTTAGACATAACGGAATGGCCTCCTTATAGTGCAGACACAGGATGTTTTTCTTATTATACCACTTATTTCTCCTTTTGCAAAGGGACATTTCATCTGTTATAATGGAGAAAAGCCACAGAGGAGCAAAGGAGGCCGCGCCCGTGCTGGACAACTGGGATGCTTTGAGAGAGACTGCCCTGGGCTGCACAGCCTGCAAGCTGTGCCGGGGACGGCAGCACGTCGTATTCGGCGTGGGCTGCCCCACCGCCCAGATCATGCTGATCGGGGAAGGCCCCGGCCAGCACGAGGATGAACAGGGTGAGCCCTTTGTGGGGCGCAGCGGCCAGCTGATGGACAAAATGCTGCGCTACATCGACCTGGACCGCAGCCGCAATGTCTACATTGCCAATATCGTCAAATGCCGCCCGCCCCAGAACCGTGACCCGGAGCCGGAGGAGATTGCCGCCTGCATGGGGTATCTGCGCAATCAGGTGGCGCTGATCCGGCCCCGCATCATCGTCTGCGTGGGGCGCATTGCCGCCATGACCCTGATCCAGCCGGACTACAAGGTCACCCGTCAGCACGGGGAATGGGTACTGAAGAACGGCGTCTGGATGATGGGGACGTTCCACCCGGCCGCGCTGCTGCGCAACCCCCGCAACACCCCCACCGGCTTTTCGGACTTTCTCGTGCTGCGGGAGAAGATTGCCGAGCTGGGGCTTTCAATCTGAATACTCTGCCCGCCGCAAGTCCGGCCCGCAGGGCCCGGCCGCCACAGGCGGCCGCGGCGCGCAGCGCCGGTTTCGGCCAAAAGGCCGAAACGCCCTGCGGGCCTCCCCCAAAAGCGCAGGGACCGCCTTTTCAGCGGCCCCTGTGCTCTTTTCTTTTATTGCAGTCGCTTTGCTTTTTCTGCCAATGCTTTCTCACCCTTCTTTTCCGGCGGCATACTATAAAAATAACGGGATTCCCCCGAACTTACCGCCGAAAGGAGTCCTTTTCTTGAGCAAAGCAACCCTCTGCCGCTATTTTCTCGGGTGCAATTCCCGGGAGGGCTTTTTTACGCTGTTCCCGCAATTCACCCGCCCCGCCGCCGGCTGGCGGTGCATCCTCATCAAGGGCGGGCCCGGCACCGGCAAATCCACCCTGATGAAAAAGGTCGTCCGGACGGCGGCAGGGCGCCGCCACCCGGTGGAGGAGATTCACTGCTCCTCCGACGCCGACAGCCTGGACGGTGTGGTGCTGCCCCGCAGCAAGGTCGTCCTGCTGGACGCTACCCCGCCCCACGCGCTGGAACCGCAGTTTCCCGGCGCGGTGGAACAGCCTTTTTCGCTGTGTGACTGTTGGGATACCGCGCAGCTTTCGGCCGCCCGGGAGCCCATCGTTGCCCTGGGAGAGGAGATCGCGGGGCTGCACCGGCAGGCCGTACGGTACCTGGCCGGCGCCGCCGCCCTGCTGGGAGAGGTGCGTCAGCTGGCGGCTGCGGCCCTGGACCGGGAGAAGATCGCCCGCTATGCCGACCGCTTTGCCGCGCGGGAGCTGCCTGACCGCGGCCACCCCGGAACGGAGGAAAAGCGGCTGCTTTCCGCCGTGACCGACCGGGGGTGTATCCTGTATAACGAAACGCTGCAAACGCTCTGTCCCCGGCTGATCTGCCTGGAGGACCCCTGCGGGGCCGCAGCGGCCGAGCTGCTTGCCCGACTGCGGGAAACCGCCCTGCAGTGCGGGTATCATATCGTCAGCTGTCCCTGTCCCCTGTTCCCCAACGAAAAACTGGACCATCTGCTGCTGCCGGAGCTGGGGCTGGGTATCGTTACCTCCAACAGCTTTCACCGCATCACGACCCCCGGCCGGGCCGTCCACGCCCAGCGCTTTACCGACGGCGACCTGCTGAAGAGCCGCCGTGTCCGCATCCGCTTTTTGCAGAAAACGGCCGCCGTGCTGCTGCGCCAGGCCGAGCTTGCCATTGCCGAAGCACATACCCGCCACGACGCGCTGGAGGCCTATTACATCGCCGCCACCGACTTTGCCGCCGTAGACGCCCTTTCCGACCGGCTGCTGCGGGAACTCGATGACCTCCTTTGAACCGGGTATGCCGCAAAAGACGGGCGGCGCGGCGAAGCAAAGGAGGGCAGCCCCCGTCAGGGGGCTGCCCGAGGAGACGCATAGCCGTGCCGCCCGAGGCTGCTTTTTGCCTGTGCGCGGCAAAAGGGGAGCCTGCCGGTTGTTCCGGCAGGCTCCCCCCAATTATTTCGCATCTTTCTCGTTAAAACGGTCCCGCAGACGCTCGGCAAAGCTCTTGCGCTTCTGGTAGTTCTTTTCGCCCAGCGATTCATCAAATTCCCGCAGCTTTTCCTTCTGCGTCCTGGTCAGGCTTTTGGGTACTTCGATGACCGCCCGGACGTACTGGTCGCCCCGCCCCCGGCCGTTGAGTGACTGCACGCCCTTATCCCGCAGGCGGAACACCGTCCCGCTCTGGGTGCCCTCCGGCACATGGTAGCTTACCTTGCCGTCCACGGTGGGAACGGTGATATCATCGCCCATGGCGGCCTGTGCGTAGGTGATGGGGATCTCGCACCAGATATCGTAGCCGTCCCGCTCAAAAATGGGGTCCGGCCGCACGTTGACGGTCACCCGCAGGTCGCCGGCCGGTCCGCCGTTGCGTCCGCTGTCGCCCTGACCGCGTACCGCCACCGTCTGTCCGTCGTCGATCCCCGCCGGGATATTGACCGTTATCGTCTTGTTCACCTTGACACGGCCCTTCCCGCCGCACTTGGGGCACTGCTCCTTGATGACGCGGCCCCGGCCGCCGCAGCGGGCGCAGGGCTGCTGCATCTGCATTACGCCGATGGCGGTCTGCCGCCGTACCGTTACCTGACCGGTGCCGTGGCAGTCCGGACAGGTCTCGGGGGAGGTGCCCTTTTTGGCGCCGCTGCCGCCGCATTCGCTGCAGTTTTCCAGTCGGCCCACCTTAAGCTCCTTGGTGCAGCCCTTGACCGCCTCCATAAAGGAGATGGTCACCTGTGCCGACAGGTGTTCCCCACGGATCGGCCCGTTGGGGTCCCTGACCCGGCTGCCGCCGCCAAAGCCCCCAAAGCCCCCGCCGAAGATATCTCCGAACAGGTCGCCCAGATCGCCGAAGCCGCCGAAGCCGCCGCCGAAGCCGCCGGCGCCGGCCGTACCGCCGCCGTAGCTGGGGTCCACGCCTGCAAAGCCGAACTGGTCGTAGCGCTGCCGCTTATCCTTATCGGAAAGCACCTCGTACGCCTCGTTGACCTCCTTGAACTTGGCCTCGGCTTCCTTGTTGCCCGGGTTCAGGTCGGGGTGGTATTTCTTTGCCAGCTGTCGGAAGGCCCTTTTGATTTCTTCTTCGCCGGCGCCCTTCTGCAGGCCCAGCACTTCATAGTAATCTCTTTTCTCTGCCAATATTCTCACCCTTTGTCGCAGGAGTTTGCAGAGAAAAATCCATTATCCTCTGCAAGCAGACGGCGCAGGGGCACCTGATGTGCCACTGCGCGCCTCTGACTATCTGTTCCGGTTTTGCTTAGTTGTCGTCCACCTCACGGTAGTCGGCGTCCACTACGTCATCCTGAGGAGCGGCGTCCGCTGCGCCCATGTCGGGGCCGGCCGCGCCGGCGTTGGCCTGATAGACCTTGCCGAAGATCTCCATGGAGACCTTGGCCAGGTCGTCGGTGGCCGCCTTGATCATGCCGTCATCGGTGCCCTTCAGCGCCTCCTTTACGGCCGCGGTCTTGGTTTCGATGGTCGCCTTATCCTCGGCGGAGATCTTGTCACCCAGATCCTTTACCGTCTTTTCGGTCTGGTAGACGATCTGATCGGCGTTGTTGCGGGTATCGATGGCCTCACGGCGCTTCTTATCCTCGGCGGCGTACTGCTCCGCCTCCTTGACGGCGCGCTCCACATCCTCCTTGTTCATATTGGTGGAGGAGGTGATGGTGATGCCGGTCTCCTTGCCGGAGGCCAGATCCTTGGCGGAAACATGCACAATGCCGTTGGCGTCGATATCGAAGGTCACTTCGATCTGCGGTACGCCGCGGGGAGCCGCGGGGATACCGGTCAGCTGGAAGTTGCCCAGCGTCTTGTTATCGGCGGCCATTTCACGCTCGCCCTGCAGGACATGGACCTCGACGGTCGTCTGGCCGTCGGCAGGGGTGGTGAAGATCTGCTGCTTTTTGGTGGGGATGGTGGTGTTGCGCTCGATGACCTTGGTCATCACGCCGCCCAGCGTTTCCACGCCCAGGGAAAGGGGCGTAACATCCAGCAGCAGCAGGCCCTTGACGTCGCCGGTCAGCACGCCGCCCTGCAGCGCCGCGCCCAGCGCCACGCACTCATCGGGGTTGATGCCCTTGAAGGGCTCCTTACCCATGAAGTTCTTGACCGCTTCCTGCACCGCGGGGATACGGGTGGAGCCGCCTACCAGCAGCACCTTGCCGATATCGGCGGGCTTGAGGCCGGCGTCGGAAAGCGCGTTGCGCACCGGGCCCATGGTGGATTCCACCAGGTCGGCGGTCAGCTCGTTGAACTTGGCGCGGGTGATGGTCATATCAAAGTGCTTGGGACCGGAGGCATCGGCAGTGATGAAGGGCAGGTTGACATTGGTGCTGGTCATGCCGGAAAGATCGCATTTGGCCTTCTCGGCGGCCTCCTTCAGCCGCTGCAGTGCCATCTTATCCTTGCGCAGGTCGATGCCGTTGGTCTTCTGGAAATCATCGGCCATGTAGTTGAGCAGACGCTCGTCGAAGTCATCGCCGCCCAGGTGGTTGTTGCCGGCGGTCGCCAGCACCTCCTGTACGCCGTCGCCCATTTCGATGATAGAGACATCGAAGGTGCCGCCGCCCAGGTCGTACACCATGATCTTCTGCTCCTGCTCCTTATCGATGCCGTAGGCCAGGGCCGCGGCGGTCGGCTCGTTGATAATACGCTTGACCTCCAGGCCGGCGATCTTACCGGCATCCTTGGTGGCCTGACGCTGGGCATCGGTGAAGTAGGCCGGTACGGTGATGACCGCTTCGGTGACCTTTTCGCCCAGGTAGCCCTCGGCGTCGGTCTTCAGCTTCTGCAGGATCATGGCGGAGATTTCCTGCGGGGTGTACTGCTTGCCGTCAATGTTTACCTTGTAATCGCTGCCCATATGGCGCTTGATGGAAGAAATGGTCTTTTCGGGGTTGGTGATGGCCTGGCGCTTTGCCACCTGGCCCACCAGACGCTCATTGTCTTTGAATGCCACAACGGAAGGGGTGGTACGCGCACCTTCGCTGTTGGGGATAACGACGGCTTCGCCGCCTTCCATAACGGCTACACAGGAATTGGTAGTACCCAGGTCGATACCGATAATCTTGCTCATAATCTATTCCTCCTAAATGCTTTGATGGTTGAATCTATGTGAATGGGTTTGCTGACGGAATTTCAGTTGGCCTGCTGCACCATGGCGTGCCGCAGGATGCGGTCTCCGCGGCGGTAGCCGCTTTGGAAGACCTGCGCTACCACGTTCTTTTCCAGGTTTTCATCCTCGATGTGCATGACGGCGTTGTGCAGGTTGGGGTCGAAGGGCTCCCCGGCCTTGCCGAAGGTTTCCACTCCCATCTTTTTCAGGAACTCCTCCAGACCGGTCCGGATCATCTGGATGCCGGTGATATAGTTTTCATCGGCACAGGGGGTATCCAGCGCCCGCTGCAGGTTATCCAGCACCGGCAGCAGCTCCTTGAGGGTGTCGGCCACGGCGTCGGGATAGATGTTTTCCCGCTCCTTTTGGGTGCGGCGGCGATAGTTGTCATACTCCGCCATCAGCCGGAGATAACGGTCCTCCAGCTTCTTCTTTTCGGCCTCGCAGGCTTCCAGCGCCTCCGCCTCCCGGCTTTTCTTTTTCTTGCCTTTTTTCCCTTCCGCAGCGGGTCCTTCGGGCGCTTCCGCCGTCTCGGCGGTTTCGGGGGCTTCAACGGCTTCGGCCGGGGCGGCTTCGGTCATCAGTTCCTCCTCGGGGGCGGTGTTTTTCTTTTCCTGATCCAAAGGGTTTCTCTCCTTTCGTGGCTTACAGGCCGTTGTTCAGCGTATCGCTCAGCATCCGGCCCAGCATCCCCGCAAAATACTGCAGATGGGGGATCAGCCGGGCGTATTCCATCCGGACCGGGCCGACCAGGCCCAGGGCGCCGATGGAATCTTCGCCGATCCGGTACTTGGCAACGATCATTGAGGAATTTTCCATTTCGATACGGGCATTTTCCCGTCCTACGCTGACAAACAGGTCGTGGTCGCTGCTGCCGATGATCCGCAGCATTTCCTCCCGCGAATCCAGCAGGCGGTACAGCCGATCCGCCACCGTTCTCAGCTCGGGGTGCTCCAGCAGGTTGCCGGTGCCGCTGCGGTACAGGGCGCCTTCGCAGGCCTCCCGGCACAGCTCGTAAATGGCAGCCAGCAGCGGCGCAAAGATATCGGTGTGCTCCCCCAGCGTAAAGGCCATCGAGTTGATATACTGGGCGGTGATCTCGTTCAGGCTGCGCCCGGCCAGCCGGCCGTTGGCAAAGCTCTGGAAGAAATCCACCACGTTGGGGGTCAGATCAAAGTTGACCCGGCAGACCTTGTTTTTCACCATGCCGTTGGAACACAGCAGCAGGATGACGACGGTGTGCGCCGTGGCGGGGATAATCTCGATCCGCTTGACAAAAAGGCTTTGGCGGGAGATGGTGGTGGAAATGGCAAAACAGCCGGTTTCCTTTGCCAGCATGCGGGCCGCGCCCTCCAGCACCCGGTCGGGGTCGGGGTCGCAGTAGTTGAACAGCGCGTCGATCTCGCCGCGCATCTCCTCATCCAGCGGCTGCGGCTGCATCAGGTGGTCCAGATAGTAGCGCAGGCCCAGGTGGCTCGGGATCCGGCCGGCGGAGGTGTGGGGCTGTTCGATAAGGCCCTGCTCCCCCAGGTAGGCCAGATCGTTGCGGACGGTGGCGGAGGAAACGGTATCATCCAGCATGGCAGCAATCATTTTGGAGCCGATGGGTTCGCCGGTACGGATGTAGCTTTCCACTACGGCGGCGAGGATGCGGCTTTTTCTGGGATCCAGTTCCATGATGCTTCCTCCTTTTTAGCACTCACTGACATCGAGTGCTAACGATTATTATTGTACACCCTTTTTTGCGGTTGTCAATAGTATTCATAAATAATTTACAACTATTTTTGCAGTCCCCGTGACAGAGTGCTAAGACTGTGCTACAATGGAGAAAATCCCCGCAGAACCCGGACCGGCAGGCGCCCCGCAGGGGTGCGCCGCCCCCGCCGGGGGCGGCGCACAGCCGGGCCCCGGGGGCCCGGCTCTCCGGCCGCAGGCCGGAGCCCTGCGGGACGCTTCACCCGCGGCTTTTGCGGACGATCCAAAGGAGGCTGTCGCAACTTGTTCGAAAATCAATGGTTCTATCTGTTCTGCATTTCGATGCTGCCGGTGGTGGAACTGCGCGGCGGCATCCCGGTCGGGGCCGCCATGGGGCTGCCCTTTTGGGCAGTATACCCGGTCTGCATCCTCGGTAATCTGCTGCCGGCGCCGTTTCTCATCCTGTTTGCCAAAACGGTGCTGCAGAAGCTGGCCACCCTGCCCAAGGTCGGCGGGTTTTTCTCCCGGCTCATCCGGCGGGCAGATGAAAGAGCCGAGCAGATCGGCAAATATGAAAAGTGGGGGCTGTTCCTGCTGGTGGCCATTCCACTGCCCGGCACCGGCGCCTGGACCGGCTCGCTGGTGGCGTCCGTCCTGCGGATGCGGCTGCTGCCCGCCGTGCTGATCATCGCGGCAGGCGTCATGGTCAGCGGGCTGATCGTCAGCGGCGTTTCCTACGGCGTGTTTGCCGCCCTTGCCGCCTGAAGAACCCGCCCGGCTCTAAAATATTAAAATATGTATAGATAAAGGCTCTCCGTCCCGCTTGGGGACGGAGAGCCTTTTAAAAAGAATGAAAGAAGAATAAAAAATTGGGGAGGTCAATGATATTCAGCGCATCCCCTCGCGGATGATCGCTTCCGCCTCGGCAGCTTCGGCTTTTGTCAGCTGAGGGGTATCGCGCAGGGGATACTCGATCCCCAGGCTGTCGTACTTCACCTTACCCATCGCGTGATAAGGCAGCACCTCCAGCCGTTCCATGTTGGGCAGCGTTTTCAGGTAGCGCCCCAGCGCCAGCAGCTCCTCCCGCCGGAAGGTGATGCCCGGCACCACAACATGGCGGATCCAGACCGGTTTGCCGATTGTCCGGAGATACTCGGCAAAGGCAAAGACACGGGTATTGCTGTGGCCGGTCAGCTTTTTGTGCTCCTCCTCAAACATATGCTTGATATCCAAAAGCACCAGATCGGTGACGGCCATCAGCTTGTCTGTTTTTTCGGTATGCTCTGGGTCGAACAGGATCCCGCAGGTATCCAGCGCCGTGTGGATCCCGTTCTTTTTGGCCTCGGCAAACAGTTCGGTAAGGAAATTGATCTGCAGCATCGGCTCGCCGCCGGTAGCGGTAATGCCGCCGGATTTGTAAAAGCCGATGTTGCGGGTCACCTTGGCGATGATCTCCTCCGCCGTCATCTCGGTGCCGCCCGCCGCTTCCCAGGTATCGGGATTATGGCAGTACAGGCACCGCATGGGGCAGCCCTGGAAAAACACCACATAGCGGATCCCGGGGCCGTCCACCGTGCCGAAGCTTTCCAGCGAATGAATCCGTCCCGTCATCACATTCTCTCGTGGAAGGTGCGGGAGATGACCTCATCCTGCTGGGCGCGGGTCAGCTTGATGAAGTTTACGGCATAGCCGGAAACGCGGATGGTGAGCTGCGGATACATCTCGGGATGGGCCTGGGCATCCAGCAGCGTCTCCCGGTTCAGGACGTTGACGTTAAGATGATGGGCGTTCTTGCCGAAGTAGCCGTCCATCATGCCGACCAGGTTGGTCACGCGCTGATCCTCGGTCTTGCCCAGCGCATCGGGAACGATGGAGAAGGTATTGGAGATACCGTCCTGGGAATCCATGAACGGAATCTTGGCGACGGAGGCCAGGGAAGCGACGGCGCCGTGGCTGTCGCGGCCGTGCATGGGGTTGGCGCCGGGGGCGAAGGGCACGCCGCCCTTACGGCCGTCCGGGGTGGAACCGGTATTCTTGCCGTAGCTGACGTTGGAGGTGATGGTAAGGATCGAGGTGGTGTGGATCCCGTTGCGGTAGGTGGGATACTCCCGGATGAAGTTGATGAAGCGGTGCAGGATCTCCTTGCCGATCTCGTCGGCGCGGTCGTCATCGTTGCCGTACTTGGGGTAGTCGCCCTCAACCTCATAGTCCACCGCCAGGCCTTCCTCATTGCGGATGACCTTGACCTTTGCGTACTTGATGGCGGAAAGGGAGTCGATTACGACAGAGAAGCCGGCGATACCGGTGGCGAACCAGCGGGTGACGTTCTTATCGTGCAGCGCCATCTCCAGGGACTCGTAGCAATACTTATCGTGCATATAGTGGATGATGTTCAGGGCATTGACGTAAACGCCGCACAGCCACTTCATCATATCCATGTATTTTTCCATGACCTCGTCATAATCGAGGTACTCGGAGGTGATGGGACGGTATTTAGGGCCGATCTGCTGGCCGGTGATCTCATCGCGGCCGCCGTTGATGGCGTACAGCAGGCACTTGGCCAGGTTGGCGCGGGCGCCGAAGAACTGCATTTCCTTGCCGATCCGCATGGAGGAGACGCAACAGGCGATGCCGTAATCGTCGCCGTGGACGGGACGCATCACATCATCGTTTTCGTACTGGATGGCGGAGTGCTTGATGGAAGTGCGGGCACAGTATTCTTTCCAGTTCTCGGGCAGATTCTGGCTCCACAGAACGGTGAGGTTAGGCTCGGGGGAAGCGCCCAGGTTATCCAGCGTGTGCAGGTAACGGTAGCTCATCTTGGTGACCATATGGCGGCCGTCAGTGCTCATGCCGCCCAGGCTCTCGGTGACCCAGGTGGGGTCGCCGGCGAAGATGTTGTTGTAATCGGGAGTACGGGCAAATTTGACCAGGCGCAGCTTCATCACGAAGTGATCCACAAACTCCTGGATCTCCTCCTCGGTGAACACGCCGTTTCTCAGGTCACGCTCGGCATAGATATCCAGGAAGGTGGAGGTGCGGCCCAGGCTCATGGCGGCGCCGTTCTGCTGCTTGACGGCAGCCAGATAGGCAAAGTAGACTGCCTGGATGGCCTCCTTGACGTTGGAGGCGGGCTTGGAAATATCGCAGCCGTAAATGCCGGCCAGCGCCTTCAGCTCCTTCAGGGCACGGATCTGCTCGGAAAGCTCCTCGCGGTCGCGGATCACATCGGCCAGCATCACGCTGGGGGTGGTCTCCTTCTGGAACTCCTTGTCTTCGATGAGGCGGTCCACACCGTACAGGGCCACGCGGCGATAGTCGCCGATGATGGCGGTCCACACCGTACAGGGCCACGCGGCGATAGTCGCCGATGATCCGGCCGCGGCCGTAGGCGTCGGGCAGGCCGGTGATGACATGGCTGCTGCGGCAGGCGCGCATTTCGGGCGTGTAGGCATCAAAAACGCCGGCGTTGTGGGTCTTGCGGTGAACGGTGAAGAATTCCTCCACTTCGGGGTCGAGATGATAGCCGTTATCCTCGCAGGCCTGCTTGGCCATCCGGATTCCGCCGTAGGGCATCATCGCGCGCTTGAAGGGCTTATCGGTCTGGAAGCCGACAATCTTTTCCTTCTCCTTATCCAGAT
>SFLS01000026.1 GCA_004554485.1 Oscillospiraceae bacterium
TGGCCTCGCAGCTGGCAATCGCGCTGAAGAAGTAAGATAGAACAAAATGGATACGATAAAAATTGTATGTATCGGTCATACCACGCTGGATGATATCGTCATCAGCGAAACCGGCGACACCTATTTCCGGCAGCCCGGGGGCGGCGGCCTGCATTCCGCGGCCGGCGCCGCGCTGTGGAGCAGCCGCAAGCAGGTCGGTGTTGTGACCCGGCTGCCCGGCGGTTTTCCGCCGGCGCACCGCCGGGAAATGGACCGGCTCCCCTCCCTGGATATGGAGGGAGCCTGCCAGACCGATGAGACCGGACTGAAGCTGTGGCTGCTTTACGAGGATGAGGGCTACCGGCAGTGGGTCACCCACCATAACAGCTCCACCCGAGAGCAGGCGGCCCCGCGTCCGGAGCAGATCCCGGAGCGCTATCTCCGGCAGGCTGTGGGCTACCATATCGCCCCGCTGCCGCTGCCCAGTGTGGAAGCGCTGATGACGCGCCTCCCGCAGGAGGCTGTCCTGCAGATCGATCCGCACTACGACTGGTTTTTCCCGCAGTACCGCGGGCGCTGGCAGCCGGTGCTGCAAAGGACGCAGGTGCTGCTGCCCAGCGAAGATGAGTTTGCCAAGTTTTTCGGCATCCCCTACGGGCAGGAGCCGGAATGCTATGTCCCTTATGTCCGGGAGCTGCTTTCGATGGGCCCGCGCGTGGTCGTGCTTAAGATGGGCGCGCGGGGCGCGCTGCTGGCCACCGCCCGGGATCCGGAAATCTGGTTGGTGCCTTCCGCCGCCCGGCAGGAGGATATCGTGGATTTCACCGGGGCGGGCGACAGCTTCTGCGGGAGCTTTCTCTTTCACTATGTGGACGGCATGGATCCGCTGGACTGCGCCGTCCGGGGCGCTGTAACTTCCTCCCTGGTCATGGAAGGCTGGGGGGTGCTCAGCACCCTCAGGATCCCGCTGGGAACCGCCGAAGAGCGCCTAGCGCTGGTGCGGGAGGAGGTTCGCCGTGGCATACAACGCATCGTCTGACGGCACGGCCGCGCTGGGCCGTTTTTCCCGCATCGCACAGGAGGAATGGGAACAGCTCCACAGCTCGCTGCCGCAGGAGACGCTGCTGGCAGCGGCCCGGCTGATCGAAGCTTCCCGCCGGTCGGGCGGCAGGCTTCACTTTTCCGGCATCGGCAAGGCCTCCTATGTCGCCGCCTACAGCGCGTCGCTGTTTTCCTCCACCGGCACCCCCGCCTACGTCCTGCACGGGACGGAGGCGGTCCACGGCTCCTGCGGGCAGCTGGCGCCGCAGGATACGGTGATCCTGATCTCCAACAGCGGGACCACCGAAGAGCTGCTGCGCACGGCGGCTGCCGTACGGGCAATCGGCTGTCCGATCATCGCCGTCACGGGGGCGCCGCACAGTCCGCTGGCGTCGGCCGCCGCGCTGGTGCTGCCGGCGCGGGTTTCGCAGGAGGGCGGCCCGTTGGGGCGCGCCCCGCGGATGTCGGTGCTGGCAGAGCTGTATGTCCTGATGTCGCTCAGCGTCCTGCTGCAAAGCAGGGTGGGGCAGACCCCGGCCGAGTATCTGCGTTGCCACCCCGGCGGCGCTTTGGGAAAAAGCGGCCTGGGGATAGAGCCCAACCAGGCGCCGGACATTTCTTACAAATGAATTCTTCTTCTCCTCTTTTATTTTACGGTTGGGGGCGTTTGGCTTTACAGGCAGCCGGGCGCCCCTTACCGGACCGGTCAAAAAAAGACCGCCTCGTTTCGGAAAGGCGGTCTTTTTTGTTTGTCCTCAGCGCGGCACAGCCGGGCGGCGGTCAGTTGGGGGCGGGCTCGGCAGCCTCCAGCGCCAGCCGGAAGCTGCTGCTCAGCTGCATCATATCCACCATCAGCGGGGTGCCGCTTTGGTCGCAGAAGATATAGTCGATCTCCAGAATGGGGGAATTCGGCCGCACCGAAAGGGTCGCGGCCAGCTCGGGCGAGGCCGGCACCGCAAAGCAGTAGCCATGGCGGTTGGTAAAGACGATGCCGTGTTTGGTTTCCATCATATCCACCAGCGACATTTCCAGGTCCTCGGCCTTCAGCTGGGGAACATATTCCTTGCGGATGTACGCCACCCCCACGCCAAAGGGAAGCCCGTTGGAAAGCCGCACGCGGGAAAGCCGGAACACCTCGGTGTCCTGGGGGATCTGCAGATATTTGGCAACGTTAGCCGTCACCGGCACCGTCTCCAGCCGGATATCGGCGATCCCGGGCTCCTGACCGGTCTCCTGCAGCTGCTGCGTAAAGGTCCGGTTGACAAAGTAGGAGATGTGGATGCCGCTGTTATTGCTGCGGAAGGTGCCGCTGCCCTGCACCTTTTGCAGCAGCCCCTCGCTGGCCAGGTCGTTGATCGCCTGACGGATGGTCCCCCGGCTCACGCCGTAGTGGTCCGAAAGCTGCTGCTCGGTCTCAATTTTTGTCCCCGGGTCCAGCGGCTCTATCTTCACCCGCAGGTCCTGCTTGATTTGATGATAAAGGGAAACCCCCGGTGTTTTCTGCATTTGTTTTCCTCTCTTCGCCGTCACGACTTGTCAAAATGACTGTACAAATTAATTCTATGATTATCCAGTTGCTTTGTCAACATTTGGACAATATTTTGCGAATCAATTTGCAGAAAACAGGCTAATCCCAGGACCTTTACGTCGGGTCATCGCGCGCCGTAACGGCAAACCGGCGCAAAGACGGGCAGCGCATTTCCCATAAAAAATCGGAACGAGCAAAACTCGTTCCGACGTGGTGCGGGAGATGGGACTTGAACCCACACACCGAGGTACTGGCTCCTAAGACCAGCGCGTCTGCCATTCCGCCACTCCCGCAGCATCAACCCTAATACTATCACGAAAGGGGGGCGGCTGTCAAACCGGCTCGTCGCTGTAAACCGTCACGCTGCTCACCGGGCAAAAGCCCAGCGCGGCGTAAAAGCTCTCCCGATGCCGCTCGCAGGCCACCAGCGGGGTCAGCCCCCGTTGCCGCAGCCAATCGGCGCAGCAGTACACCGCCGCGCGGCCCAGGCCCTGCCCCTCATAGCCGGGCAGCGTCGCCACATAGCTGATCTGCCCCCAGCGGCTGCCGCTGTCGGTCACCGCCGCCGCCGCGACGGGCCGCCCGTCCTGCTGCAGCGTCACAGCAATGCCCACCCGGCGGCGCTGGGCCAGATGCAGGTTCACCACCGCCGCTTCATACTGCTGCGGGGTCAGCTCGCCGACCGCCAGGTTGCAGTCCGCCACCGCCGTGGCGGTATGGGGAAAGTACTCCCGCTCCGGTACGGGGCAGGCGGCATCTTTGGGCAGCGCCATCACCCGCAGGGGCAGTCCCGCGCCGGGCCAGGCGTCGGCCAGCCGGGGGCACAGCATCAGCCACCCCTCCTGCCGAAAGCGCAAAAAATCCACCATCTCCGGCACGGCCTCGCCGCACAGGGCCGTCGCCCAAAGGGAGCGCCCCTTCTGCAGCAGCAGCCCCTTGGGGGAGCGGCCCACCCGTCCCTCAAAGACGCCCCAGAATTCATACAGGAGACCCATCCCGCAGCACCGCGCCGCCGATTCAATCATCGTGGCCAGCAGCGGCTCGCCGGGCAGATCCCGCAGCCGCCGGTCGTCGTAGGCAAGGCGCCGGATCATAGCGCCAGCGCCTCCGGCAGCAGCCGCAGCAGCGCCAGCGTATGTTCCACATCCGCTTCATCCGCCACGCAGGCCGGCGAATGCAGGTACCGGCTGGGGATGGAAACGGCCAGCACCTCGCAGCCGCCTCGGGCGGTCATCAGGCTGCGGCTCTCGTTGCCGCCAAAAACGCCCTCCTTGGTCTGGTTGGGGATGCCATGCGCGTCGGCCAGCGCCCGCACCTTTTTATACAGGTCGTAGGTGTAGATGGTCCCGCGGTCCATAAAGGAGACCACAGGCCCCTGCCCCAGCCGGCAGACCTTCCGCTCCTCCGGCACGCCCGCCAGGTCGCCCGCCGTGGTGGTCTCCACCGCGATGGCGATCTCCGGCTGCAGGGTGTAGGCAGCGGTCTTTCCGCCAAAGCAGCCGACCTCCTCCTGCACCGTAAAGGAAAAGACGCAGTCGCAGGCAAGTTCCTCCCGGATCATCGCCAGCAGCATGGCGCAGCCGGCGCGGTCGTCCAGCGCGCGGCCGGCTACCCGGCCCTCGCCGAAGTGCCGCACCGGTCCGTCAAAGGTCACCATATCGCCGGGGGAGACCAGCTTTTCGGCCTCGGCCCTGTCCCGGGCGCCGATGTCGATCTTCATATCCCGCAGTTTGCCCGGCTCCTTGTCCTCCTTGCCCTCGCACAGGTGTACCGGCTTGCAGCCGATCATTCCGGGCAGGGCGTTATCGCCCACCAGCACCAGGCGACCGCCGGTCACCTCCGGCTGTACGCCGCCCACCGGCGCAAAGGAAAGAAAGCCCTTTTCGTCGATGTGGGTCACGATAAAGCCCACCTCGTCCATATGGGCGGAGAGCTGCAGGATGCGGCGGGCCGGGGCCTTGCCCTTTTTACGGACCAGCAGGTTGCCCAGCGGGTCCACCTCATATGCGGCGTGCCCCTCGATCTCATGGATCAGGTACTCCCGCACGGCGTCCTCCCGGCCGCTGGGGCCCCGCAGGGCGCACAGCGCCTCGATATCCTTCCACAGTTGCTCGTTTTTCATTCAGATGCCCTCCTTTGCCGCCAGCGCCATCAGCCGGGCGGTGTTGGCCGCGTCGGCCAGATCCACCGTTTCAGCCACGGTGTGCATGCTCCGCAGCGGGATGGAGATCAGCGCGGTTTTGATCCCCGGTCCGGCGGCGGCCAGATCGTCGGCGTCGGTGCCGGTGCGTCCGCCCATCGGCTCGGGCTGCAGGGGGATCTCATGGGCTTTTGCCAGCTCCTGCAGCCACCGGGTAAAGGTCCGGTCCAGGATAGGGGCCAGCCCCAGCATGGGGCCGCCGCCCAGGGGGGCGGTCTGCTCCGCACGGCAGCCAAAGCCGTCGCCGAAGCTGACGTCCACCGCGATGGCGTAGTCGGGCCGGACGGCAAAGCCGCCGGTCATGGCGCCCTGTCCGCCTATCTCCTCCATGCTGGAAAGCAGCACCGTCACCCGGCAGTCGGGCTTTTCGGCGGCGATCTCCTGCGCCGCGGCGATCACGGCAGCGCAGCCGATGCGGTCATCCAGCGCGGGGCCGGCCAGCCGGTTATTCTGCAGCATGACGGGCCGGGCGGCAAAGGTGACGATATCCCCCGGCGCAAAAAGCGTTTCGGCGGTCTCGGGCCGGCAGCCGGTATCAATCAGCAGATCCTCGATTTTGATGGAATGATCGTCGCTGTCGCCGGCCAGATGGGGCGGTACCGAGGTGATGATGCCGGGGCGGTCGCCGCCGGCGGCGTGGATCACGACGGGGGTGGCGGGCAGCCAGCGGGGGTCGATGCCGCCCACCTTGGCAAATCGCAAAAAGCCCTCCTCCACCCGCGTCGCAACAAAGCCGATCTGGTCCAGATGGGCCTCCAGCAGCAGGTGGGGGGCGCCCGCCCGGCCGGGATTGACGCAGCACAGCAGGCTGCCCAGCGGGGTGCGGGTCACCTCGCCCAGCGGAGCCAGCAGCGCGCGGGCCGCGGCAAAGGCGGCGCATTCCCGCCCGCTGGGGCCGGGGACCTCGCACAGTGCCCGGGCCGTCGCCGCAGTCTTTTCTATGGTGATGTTCATGGAATTCTCCTTTCGGGATCGTCACGGCGCACCGGCGGCGCGCCTGCCGTTGTATTCTGTTTCGTATTCCCGGTGTTCTGCCGCGTTCCTCCTGTGGTTTACCCGGGGAACGGCAAAACCGCCGGGGTGCTGCGCCGCCCCAAAGGCGGCAGTCTGCCGCAGGGAGAGAGAAGCGGCTTATTTTCCTTGGGGCTCCAGCGCGTTCACCAGCGCCTTGTAGTGCTGCCCGCGCACCTCAAAGTTGGGATAGCGGTCAAAGCTGGCGGAGGCGGGCGAAAGGGAAACGATATCCCCCGGTCGGGCCAGCGCCCGGGCGGTCCGGACCGCTTCCTCCAGGTCGGCGGCCCGCCGGATTTGCATTCCGCTGGCGGCATAGCCGGGATGCCCCGTCACCGCCGCCTCGATTTTGTCCGCCGTCGCCCCGGTCAGGATCAGTGTTTTGACGCCGCGCAGCAGCGGCTCGGCCAGGGGGGTGTAGTCCAGGTGCTTGTCGTACCCCCCGGCGATGAGGATCAGCTTTTGGGAGAAGGCTTGCAGCCCGGCGATGGTGCGGGTGGGGCTGGTGGCGATGGAATCGTTGTACCACTTTACGCCGTCCAGCTCCCGCACGAATTCGATGCGGTGCTCCACCCCGGCAAAGGCGGCCGCCACCCGGCGGATCTCCTCCGGCGGGACCAGCCCCCACACCGCGGCGATGGCCGCCAGCATATTTTCCACATTGTGCAGCCCCGGCAGACGGATCTCCGCAGCGGGGAACAGGGGGGTATCACAGCCGCCGGCCGAGTAATGCAGCAGGCCGTCGCCGTCCATCCAGGCCCCGCGCTCCACCGGGTGCCGCCGGCTGAACCAGCGGCATTCGCCGCGCACCTCCCCGGCAAAGCCGGCAGTGACGGCGCAATCGGCGTTCAGCACCGTCGCCGAAAAGGCGGTCTGGTGGGCGAAAATATTTTTCTTGGCGGCAATGTATTCCTCCATCGTGCCGTGAACGTCCAGGTGGTTGGGGGAAACGTTGGTCACCACGGCGAGCTCAGGGCTTTGCCGCATCGAAAGCAGCTGGAAGGAGGAAAGCTCCACCACGGCGACGTCGTCCGGCTGTACGCGCTCGATCTCGCTGAACAGCGCCCGCCCGATGTTGCCGCCCAGATGCACCGTTTTGCCGCTCTGCCGCAGCATTTCGGCGATGAGGCTGGTGGTGGTTGTCTTGCCGTCGCTGCCCGTCACCCCGATCACCGGGCAGGGGCAGCACTGCAAAAACAGCTCCAGCTCGCTGGTGACGGCGGCGCCCTGCCGCATCAGCTCGTGCAGGCGCGGGTGGTTATAATACATCCCCGGCGTGCGGAAGATGATATCCCCGCCGAGTTGTTCCAGGTAGTCCGCCCCGGTGACAAAGCGCACCCCCATCGCCGCCAGCTCCGCGGCGGCCTCGCCCAGCTCCTCGGGGCTTTTTTTGTCGTATACGGTCACATCCAGCTGCTTTTGGGCCAGCAGGCGGGCCACCGGACGGTGGCTGACCCCCAGCCCGATCAGCGCGAGCTTTTTCCCTCTGAGAAAATCGAAAACGGTGGATGCCGTCAGTTTCTGCATGGTTTTCCTCCTCGGCAGGTTTTGCGCGGGGCGCGGGGGAGCGCCGCCCGGCAAAGGCTTCGCCTTTTACCGGGGCCCCCGCGGGGGCCCCGGTCCGGCGGGCCTTAAGGCCCGCCGGACCGGGCGGCCGGCTCCCGCGCCCATAGCGGATTCTGCCCCTATTATATCCCTTATACCGGGATTCTGCAATCAGTTTTGGGCGGAGGCCGCAGCGGCAGCCTCCAGCACCGTCAGCACCTCCCGGATGCCGTCGGTCGGGTCCTGGCCCTTTTGCAGCTTTATGGTCAGATAGGGCCTGGCCCCGGCGTTCATCAGCACCCGGCCGGGCAGGGCGCGGGTCAGCGCCAGCAGCGCCGCACGGTCGGGATGGGCGGTGTAGAACAGCAGGCTGCCCACCCGCTGGTCGATCTCCCGGATGCCCAGCGCCGCGGCCCGGCTGCGGATCAGCGCCACATCCAGCAGGCCGGTCACCGCACGCGGCGGCTCGCCAAAGCGGTCACAAAGCTCGTCCATGGTGTCGCTCCAGTCCTCCTGGGTGCGGATGGCGGCGATTTTTTTGTAGATATCGATGCGCTGCGCCAGTGAGGGGATGTATTTTTCGGGGATATGCGCTTCGAGCTGAATATCCACCAGGCATTCGGGATTTTCCGCCGGCGCTTCGCCCTTCTGCTCCCGGATGGCGTCGCCCAGCAGCTTGAGGTAGAGGTCGTAGCCGACCGCCTCCATCTGGCCGTGCTGGGCGCTGCCCAGGATGTTGCCGGCGCCCCGGATCTCCAGATCCCGCATGGCGATGCGGAACCCGCTGCCGAAGCTGGTGAACTCCCGGATGGCCTCCAGCCGCTTTTCGCTGATCTCGGAAAGCGCCTTGCCCCGCCGGAAGGTGAAGTAGGCGTAGGCGCGGCGGCCGCTGCGGCCCACCCGGCCCCGCAGCTGGTACAGCTGCGAAAGCCCCATGCGGTCGGCGTCCTCGATGATTAGGGTATTACAGTTGGGCACGTCGATGCCGGATTCGATGATGGTGGTGCATACCAGGATGTCGATCTCCCGTTCCAGCAGGCGCTGCCAGATCTCGGAAAGCTCCTCCTCCGCCATGCGGCCGTGGGCGGCGACGATGGTGGCCTCCGGCAGCTGTTCCCGCAGCCGGGCGGCGGTCAGCTCGATGTTATCGATGCGGTTGTGCAGGTAAAAGACCTGCCCGCCGCGGCGCAGCTCCTTGCGGATCGCCTCGGTGATGAGCGCCTCGTCGTATTCCAGCACATAGGTCTGCACCGGGTGGCGGTCCTGCGGCGCTTCGTTGATGACCGACATATCCCGGATGCCGCTCATCGCCATGTTCAGGGTGCGGGGAATGGGGGTGGCGGAAAGGGTCAGTACATCCACGCTGCCCTTGAGCTGCTTGAACTTTTCTTTCTGCTTGACGCCGAACCGCTGCTCCTCATCGATGACGCACAGCCCCAGATCCTTGAACCGGACGTCCTCCTGCACCAGCCGGTGGGTGCCCACCACCACATCGATCTTGCCGTCGGCCAGCTTTTGCAGGATCTCCTTTTGCTGCTTGGGGGTGCGGAAGCGGGACAGCAGCTCCACATTGACGGGGTAGCCCTCCAGCCGCCGCAGGAAGGTCTGGTAATGCTGCCAGGCCAGAATGGTGGTGGGGACCAGCACGGCGCACTGCTTGCCGTCCAGTATGCACTTAAAGACGGCCCGCAGCGCCACCTCGGTCTTGCCGAAGCCCACGTCGCCGCACAGCAGCCGGTCCATCGGCTGCGGGGCCTCCATGTCATGCTTGATCTCGGCGATGCAGCGCAGCTGGTCCTCGGTCTCCTCGTACTCAAAGCGCTGCTCGAATTCGGTCTGCCAGTCGCTGTCCGGGCTGAAGGCAAAGCCCTTGGCCGTGCTGCGCCGGGCGTACAGCTGTATCAGTTCGGCGGCCATATCCTCCACCGATTTTTTCACCCGCTGCCGGGTGCGGTTCCATTCGTTGCCGCCCAGCCGGTTCAGCTTGATGTTCTGCTCGTCCCGTCCGCCGACGTACCGGGTCACCAGGTCCAGCTGGGTCACCGGGACGTACAGCAGGTCGGTGCCGGCGTAGCGGATCTTGATGTAATCCTTGGTGACGCCCTGCACCTCCTGCTTGACGATGCCCTCAAAGATGCCGATGCCGTGGGCGATGTGGACCACTGCCATGCCGGGGGTCAGGTCGGTCAGGTCGCGCAGCGCCTCGCCCTGCTGCCGGCGGCGACGGCGCTTTTGCGGATTGGCGCCGGCCGCAGCGCCCCGGGCGCAGGTGAGAACGGCCCAGCGCAGTTCGGGGTATTCCAGCCCGGCGGAAAGCCCGCCCGGCAGCACAAATATTTTACCAGGAGTAATATTTTCCGGATTTTTTACAAATTTAGCATCGAAGCCTCGTCGCTGCAGGTCTTCGGTCAGCGCCAGCGCGCCGCGTTCGGTGCCGCCCAGAAGCCATACCGCCCAGTTTTGCTGCCGGTAGTGCTCCAGGTCCTCGCACAGCGCGTCCAGCGCCCCGCCCCATACCGAAAGGGTATTGGCATGGACGTGCAGCAGCGCCCCCAGCGGCAGCCCGGCGTAGCTGCGGGGAAAGCTGTCCAGAATCACGGCGGGCAGCGACGGCAGCCGTTCGGCCAGCAGGCCGGCCTCCGGATACAGAAAGGCGCAGCCGGGGGCCAGCGTCCCCTGTTCCAGCAGGGCGGTGACATCCTGCTTTTGCTGCCAGCAGGCGTGGTTCAGGGTTTCCCGCAGGTTGATCCCCTCCGAGAGGAACAGAAGCCGGTCCTCCCGGTAGCGCAGCAGGCAGCTTTCGCCGCACAGCAGGGCGGCGTAGCGGTCGGCGGCGGGCAGCGCCGTGCCGCCCTCCAGCAGTGCGATATCCTGCGAAAGCGGCTCCCCGCACAGCGCCCGCTGTTTGGCGGTCAGCGATTCCCGCTTCTGCCGCAGCAGGGCGGCCAGCTCCTCGTTTTGGTACAGCAGCTCCCGCACCGGGGTGATCTCCACCCGCTTCATGCTGTCCTCCCGGCGTTGCGTTTCGGGGGAAAAGGCAGCGAGGGAGTCGATCTCATCCCCCCAGTATTCCAGCCGGATGGGCCAGGCGTACTGCGGCGGGTAAAAATCCACGATGCCGCCCCGCGCGGCAAACTGACCGATACCCTCCACCTGCTCCGCCCGCTGGTAGCCGGCCTGTACCAGAAAGCGCAGCAGCTGCTCCGGGGGGTATTCCTGCCCCGGCTGCAGCGTTAAGGTGGCGGCGGCCAGCCGCTGCGGCGGCAGGGTGGGCTGCAGGGCGGCGGTCACGCAGGCCACCGCGATGAGCCGCGGCTCCTTCTGCAGGCGGCGCAGTACCCCCAGCCGCAGCTGCTCGTACTCCCGGCTGACGCTTTCCACCGCGTGGTAGATAAATTCCCGCTCCGGGTACAGCAGGGCGCGTTCCTCCCCGTAAAAGCGGTTGATGTCCTCCGCCAGACGGGTGGCGGAGGCTTCATCGGCGGTGAGCACGACGGCGCCCCGTCCCAGCGTGTGGGTCAGGGCGGCGATAAAGTGCGCCTTGTGAACGGCGGCCAGGCCGTCGAGGAGCAGGGGGCTTTTGCCCGCGCGCAGCGCGTCGCACGCGAGGCCGAAGGCGGGGAGATTCTGCAGCGGCTGAAACATGGCGGTACCTCCGGGGAATGAAGTGAAAACGAAAGGGGGAGAAGCAGCCCCTCCACTAATGCGCCCAAAAGGGGGCTTTTTTGCAGCAAACGGGTTAAGATCACACAATTATTTACAGAAAGTTTACCGTTGGGGGTGAAAAAGGGGGTCAAAGGGGAATGGGAGGCGGAGGAGGGGAGGGGCCCCGCAGGGGCCGCGGCGAAGCCGCGGGGCCGGCCGGCGCAGCCGGCCGGTACGGCCCGACCGGAGGGAGGGACGCCCTGCGGGGCCCCTCCGGGGGCGCAGGGACCCGAAAGAGAATTGCCGCACAAACCGGCAATGCCACCGGAGGCCGAAAGCGGCGCTGCGGTGGTGGCTGTTGTGGGTATTATAGGGCTTTGGGGACGGCGGAAAATGCCGCAGCGGGTCGGCCCTCAGTTAAAGCGGCTCATGGCCTCCTCCGGCTTCCCCTGCATGAGGAGGGTGCAGGCTTCGGCGGTGTTCTGCAGCAGCGGCAGCAGCGTTTTGCCCTCCGCTTCGGTAAACTGGCTGAGCACCCAGTCCGCCAGGTCATATTCGGGGGAGGGCTTTTGGCCCACCCCGAACCTGATGCGGGGGAACTCCTCGCTGCCCAGCCGCAGGATGATATCCTTGAGGCCGTTGTGGCCGCCGGCGGAGCCTTTGGTGCGGATGCGCATTTTGCCCACCGGCAGGCTGATATCATCGGAGAGGACGATGAGCCGCTCGGGCGGCAGCTTGTAAAAGAGCAGTGCCTCCTGAACGGCCTGCCCGGAAAGGTTCATGTAGGTGGTGGGCTTCATGAGCAGGATATGACGGCCGTCCAGCATGGCTTCGCCGGTCATGGCGTGAAAGCGCGAACGGTCCACCCTGGCGCCGCACTGCTGCGCCAGCACATCCAGCGCGCAGTAGCCGATGTTGTGCCGGGTGTTGCCGTAGCGGCTGCCGGGGTTGCCCAGCCCGCAGACGATATACTCCACCGGGCCGAAAACGGGCGCGGCCGGGGGCACGGGTTCTTTTTTCTTGAAAAATCCCATAAGACCGTAAAACCTCCCGAGGGGAAAAAGGGCAGGAGAGAACGGCTCCCTCCTGCCGGATCTGGTGATGAAAAATCAGGTAAAGAGCGGGGAAACGGGCTTGTCCTCGTAGATGCGGCTGATGGCTTCGGCAAAGACGGGGGCAACCGAAAGCATCTTGATGCGGGCCGCCTCGGCGCCCTCCTTGGCGGGGATGGTATCCAGGAACACCGTTTCGGTGATCACACTGTTGGTCAGGCGCTCGATGGCCGGACCGGACAGTACGCCATGGGTGGCGCAGGCATAGACCTCCTTGGCGCCGCCCAGCTTGACGAGCGCTTCGGCGCCGTGGCAGAGGGTCCCGGCGGTATCCACCATATCATCCACCAGCACGACCGTTTTGCCCTGTACGTCGCCGATGATGTTCATGACCTCGCTGACGTTGGCGCGGGGACGGCGCTTATCGATGATGGCAAGCGGGCAATCCAGCCGCTCGGCAAACTTGCGGGCGCGGGTGACCGAGCCCAGATCGGGGGAAACCACGGCGATCTGCTCATGAGGCATTTTTTTGAACTTTTCCACAAAGTAGGGGGCCAGAATGGGGGTGCCCATCAGGTGGTCCACCGGGATGTTGAAAAAACCCTGGATCTGGGCGACATGCAGATCCATGCTGAGGACACGGTCGGCGCCGGCGACCGAGATGAGATCGGCAACCAGCTTGGCGGAGATGGGATCGCGGGCCTTGGCCTTGCGGTCCTGACGGGCGTAGCCGTAGTAGGGGATAACGGCGGTGATGCGCGCGGCGGAGGCCCGTTTGAGCGCGTCGATCATGATGAGCAGCTCCATCAGGTTGTTGTTGACGGGACCGCAGGTGGACTGGATGACAAAGACATCCGAACCGCGCACCGATTCTTCGATGGAGATGGAGACCTCCCCGTCGGCAAAGGCGCCTACCGTGCAGCGGCCCAGCGGCAGCCCCATGGCGGCGGCGATATCCTGTGCCAGCTTGCGGTTGGAATTGCAGGCGAAGATCTTGATGTCTTTTCCGTGGATACTTTTCATGGCGTTTTTACTCCCAGCTGATCTTTTTTCTATCGGTCAACACCATAGGCGGTGTGTGTTCCCTTGGGTTATTTTTTCTGTGGCTCCCGGCGGAAGCGGCGGGCCAGGCCGGGCTTGACGATCTGCTCCGGCCGGGCGATGAGCATGGCGTCCTCCGGGACATCGCGGGTGACGGTGGCGCCGGCGGCGGTGTAGGCCCCCGCCCCGACCGTAACCGGGGCGACCAGATTGGTATTGCAGCCCAGGAAGACCCCGTCCCCGATGGTGGTGCGGAACTTGGCCTTGCCGTTGAAGTTGGCGACGGCCACCCCGCAGCCGAAGTTGACCCCCGCGCCGCAGTCGGTATCCCCCACATAGGTGAGGTGGGCTACGGCGGTTTTTTCGCCGAGATTGGAATTTTTGAGCTCGACAAAATCCCCGATCTTGCAGCCGGCGGCGATATGGCAGCCGGGGCGGACCTGGGAAAACGGCCCGATGGAAACGCCGTCCTCCAGGGTGGAGGCGGTGATGTAGGTGCTGCGGACGGTGCAGTTTTCGCCGATGACGGCATCGGTGAGGACCGAGCCGGGGCCGATGACCGATCCGGCGCCGATGACGGTGGCGCCCCGCAGGATAGAGCCCGGCAGAATGGTGGCGCCGGGGGCGACGGCGACGGTTTCGTCGATCAGGATGCCGTCCCAGAGGGGGATGAGCACGCCGGAGGCTTCCAGCGCGGCAAGACGGGCTTCGCGGGCCGGATCACATTTTGGCATATCGGGTTCCTCCTCACAAAAAAATCCGCACCTGCCGCAAAGGGCAAAAACGCCGGAGCAGCCGACGGGTGCGGGACATTATAAACGATGGGAGCGCAATAAAGGGAAAAACAGGCGCCGCACGACCAAACGCATCCGTTTTTCCCTCCTTTCCTTCCCATGGTCTGCATGGTTTACCTGATCATATTATGGGCTGTTTTGGCCGTTTTTGCAAGGGGAGAAGTGCGAGAATTATGAGAAAATAACGGCGCGTCAAAACTAAAAATTGGTGGGAATCCACAGAGAGAGGCGCCCGTACCGCAGCAATCGACCGAAAGCTGCCTTTTGAAGGCTGCCTTATAGGGGAAACCCTATGAAAACCGACAAAAAATCTATCAAAAAAACTGTGGCATTTACATGAAAGCGTGTTATAATAATAACAATGGCGCGCAGCGCGCCGAACGGGGACCGGGCAAATTCCCCCGCGGCCCGGCCCGCAATAACTATGATTCGAGGAGGACGATGCAAAATGTTTGGAAAGAAACACGCTGCCGAGACCGGCAGGAAAAAGTACCTCTACCTGTTTGAAGAGGGCAACAAGGATATGCGCGAGCTGCTGGGCGGCAAGGGCGCGAACCTGGCCGAAATGACCAACGCCGGAATGCCGGTGCCTCCCGGCTTTACCATTACCACCGAAGCCTGCACCCAGTACTATAAGGACGGCCGTCAGATCAACGACGAGATTATGGCGGATATCTTTGTTTACCTGGAAAAGCTGGAAAAGAAGGTGGGCAAGAAGTTCGGCGACGTGGAAAGCCCGCTGCTGGTTTCGGTACGTTCCGGTGCCCGCGCTTCCATGCCCGGCATGATGGATACCATCCTGAACCTGGGCCTGAACGACGAGTCGGTGCAGGGCCTGGCCAAGCAGACCAACAACCCCCGCTTTGCCTACGACAGCTACCGCCGCTTTATCCAGATGTTCTCCGACGTGGTGATGGAGCTTTCCAAGAAGCGCTTTGAGGAGATCATTGACGAGCTGAAGGAGAAGAAGGGCGTAAAGAACGACGTGGACCTGGACACCGAGGATATGAAGGAGCTGGTGGTCCGCTTTAAGGAGTTCTACAAGAAAGAAAAGGGCGAGGAGTTCCCGCAGGATCCCAAGGTACAGCTGATCGAAGCCGTCAAGGCCGTATTCCGCAGCTGGGATAACCCCCGTGCCAACGTATACCGCCGTATGAACGAGATCCCCTACGACTGGGGCACCGCCGTCAACGTACAGTCGATGGCCTTTGGCAACAGCGGCAACACCAGCGGCACCGGCGTGGCCTTTACCCGTAACCCCGCCACCGGCGAAAAGGCGCTGTTCGGCGAGTACCTCATCAACGCCCAGGGCGAGGACGTCGTGGCCGGTATCCGCACCCCCTCCCCCATCAGCAAGCTGGCCGAGGAGATGCCCGAGGTTTACAAGCAGTTTGTGGATATCGCTTCCCGCCTGGAGAAGCATTACCGCGATATGCAGGATATGGAGTTTACCATTGAGAACGGCAAGCTGTATATGCTGCAGACCCGCAACGGCAAGCGCACCGCCGCCGCTGCCCTGAAGATCGCCGTCGACCTGGTGGACGAGGGCATGATCACCGAGGAGGAGGCCGTACTGCGCGTGGAGCCCAAGCAGCTGGACAGCCTGCTGCATCCCCAGTTTGACGCCGAGGCCCTGAAGAAGGCCGAGGTGATCGGCAAGGGTCTGGCCGCTTCCCCCGGCGCCGCCTGCGGCCAGGTGGTATTTGCCGCCGAGGACGCCAAGAACGCGGTGGAATCCGGCACGATGAAGAAGGTCATTCTGGTCCGTCTGGAGACCTCCCCCGAGGATATCGAGGGCATGGTGGTTGCTCAGGGCATCCTGACCGTCCGCGGCGGTATGACCAGCCACGCTGCCGTAGTAGCCCGCGGCATGGGCACCTGCTGCGTTTCCGGCTGCGGCGAGATCGCAGTGGACTATGACAAGAAGCAGTTTACCCTTTCCGGCAAGACCTATCACGAGGGAGACTGGATCTCCATCGACGGTTCCACCGGCAACATCTACGGTGAGGCCATCCCCACCGCCGACGCGACCATTTCCGGCGACTTCGGCCGCTTTATGGGCTGGGCCGACAGCGTACGCCGCCTGAAGGTCTATGCCAATGCCGATAACCCCCGCGACGCCAAGCAGGCCGTCAACTTCGGGGCGGAAGGCATCGGCCTGTGCCGTACCGAGCATATGTTCTTTGAGGGCGACCGTATCAAGGCGGTGCGCGAGATGATCGTGGCCCGCACCGTGGAGGAGCGCCGCGCCGCGCTGGCCAAGATCGAGCCCTATCAGGAGAGCGACTTTGAGGCCATGTACGAGGTGATGGGCGAGCGGCCCATGACCATCCGCTATCTGGATCCCCCCCTGCACGAGTTCCTGCCCACCAAGGAGGAGGACATCGTGGAGATCGCAGGAGAGCTGAAGATAAGTGTGGAGGAGCTGAAGGCCGTAATTGCTTCGCTGCACGAGTTTAACCCCATGATGGGCCACCGCGGCTGCCGCCTGGCGGTTTCTTACCCCGAGATTGCCGAGATGCAGACCACCGCCGTTATCAAGGCCGCCATCAGCGCCTCCAGAAAGCTCGGCATTACCATCACCCCCCACATCATGATCCCGCTGGTGGGCGAGGTAAAAGAGCTGAAGTTTGTGAAGGATATTGTAGTGGCCACCGCCGACAAGCTGATTGCCGAAGCGGGCGTGGAAATGAAGTATGAAGTCGGCACCATGATCGAGATCCCCCGCGCGGCCCTGACCGCCGATGAGATTGCCGCCGAGGCGGACTTCTTCTCCTTCGGCACCAACGACCTGACCCAGATGACCTTCGGCTTCAGCCGTGACGACGCCGGCAAGTTCCTGAACTACTACTATGACAACAAGATCTACGAGAACGATCCCTTTGCCCATCTGGACCAGAAGGGCGTGGGCAAGCTGGTGGAGATGAGCGTCAAGCTGGGCCGCGCCACCCGCCCCGACCTGGGCCTGGGCATCTGCGGCGAGCACGGCGGCGACCCGACCTCCGTGGAGTTCTGCGACAAGGTGGGTCTGGACTATGTTTCCTGCTCCCCCTTCCGGGTACCGATCGCCCGTCTGGCTGCCGCGCAGGCTGCGATTCGCGAACAGCGCTAATCAGAAATTGATTTTTAAGAAAATTCCCTCGAAAAAATTCGAGGGAATTTTCTCGTGCTGATTGTTACACTTGGCTAATAGCAGTACAGGCAGCTATTAGCGAAAAGCGCTAATAGCAGTTAGCGAATCACACAACAAGCAAAAAGTATTCGCCCACATTATCGAAAGATAATGTGGGCGTTTCTTTTTGGCTCTAATCGCTACAATTCGTAGAGGTTAGATGTTATTACGGAAAGCAAGGTGGGTAGCGATTCCGAACCATTCTGTAATATCCGATTGCAACGGATAAGGCGTTGAAACGATTCAGGGATAACGATACTTCTCTACGGAGCTGTCGGAGTACCCGGCAGAGGTGAAATTCCTATGAGTTTGGTTAGCAACTGAACGCTTGTTGATTAACACCTTTGCAAAAAGGCAT
>SFLS01000044.1 GCA_004554485.1 Oscillospiraceae bacterium
TCCTCTCGGCTTGGATAGCCGCAGCATGACCGCTCTCGATATGACCGCTCCAAGGCGGCGTTTGCATAGTATCCCATCTCACACCTCACTCCACATAAAATTCCTCCAGCGTATCCAGACACAGGCAGCCCAGCACACCGTTATAAACCGCGCCGCAGTCGATGGCAATGTGCCCGTTGCCCCGCCAGATACGCCCCCTCGATGCCTCGTCGATAAAGCTGGTAACGGTATGGCCGGTGACGATGATGCGGTCGGGGTCATAGCGCAGCTCATACTCCGGCTCCCCCGTGAGGAAGTCGCAGACGCGGCAGCTCTCCGGATGGCGCATTTTGCGCTTTCCCGGCACAGTATGCGCCAGAAAGAAGCTGCGTCCTCCTGCCTGTACCTCCGCATAGATCGGCAGACTGCCGAGGATACGCAGCACCCGGGCGCGCACCGCCTCAGACCGATTCCAGAAGGCGCGGTATGTCCTATCGCCGCCGTCCTCCATCCACTCATACCATCGTGCAAAGAGCCTTGCGGGCGTTGCCTCGTTGTCCGGGTCGCGGGGCAGGAACTCCAGTGCCGCCTGCTCGTGGTTGCCCCGCAGGAGGATCACGTTCTGCCGCGACGCCGCATCCAGCAGGACGCGCAGACCGCCGCTGCCGCGATCCGTCACATCGCCCAGAATATACAGCGTATCAGTGTCACTGAAATGCAGCATTTCCAACAGCCGGAAGTACTTTTTATCGCAGCCGTGGATGTCGCTGACAACGTAAGTCATGCCGCGCCCCCTCTCAGGCGGCAGGTACGGCTCGGTACCTGCCGCAGATGGACTGAATGTCGGAGTGGAGAAGCGTCTGCTTCTTCAACAGCGCATCTGCAAGCTCCTGCACCAAATCGCGATTGGCGGCTAAAAGCTCCTTGGTTTTGAACAGATAACGCTCCAGCTCCGCACGGAGGATGGTTTCACGTTCCATCTTACCGATGTCGCTGCCATCATAACGCCCGGAGACGTTCACACCCAGTATACCGTTGCTGCCCAAGGTCTCCACCCGGCGGCGGATCTGGGCGGCGGCTTTACTGAGGTCATCACCGCATCCGATAGCCACCTTGCCATAATGCAGCTCACAGGCGGATTTGCCCGCCAAAAGCGTCATAACATTCGTCTCCATGTCCAAGCGCGAATTGCGGAGGATAAACCCGCTGCAATCACGGGGGCGTTTGCTGCAAAGCGTTGCAAATGCCACGGAACCCGGTGCCAGCAGCTCCATCACGGCGATATGCCCCGCCTCGTGCCGCGCAGACGCCTCCTGATCTTCCTTGTCTGCATCGGAGATGTCGGGCGATACATGGTGGACAGTGGTCAGCACAGCCCTGATAAAATGCGCCGCCGAGATGGTGCTGCTCCGATCGTAGGCAGCGTAGACCGCAGCTTCATTCAGCGCACTCTCCAGCTCGGCGCAGGAGCTGTGGACCAGCAGCATGGCGAGATCCGATATAGCAATATCCGGCGCAGCCACCTGCCTCTCCAGGTAATGGCGAATGATCTCCTCTGCATCCTCGGTGTCGGGTCGGTGTACGATGATCTGGCGGTCAAAACGTCCGCAGCGCAGTAAAGAATCGGGCAAGGTGTCCGCATCATTGACGGTGGCGATCACGAAAACCGGCTTGTCCCACACCTTATCCATGCAGCCCTGTACCGCGGTGAATTCGGCGGTACTGAACTCGTCGCTGGAGAACTTGTCCATATCATCCAAAAGGATCATGGACGGCGCGGCGTCGGCTGCCTTGCCGAAGGTTTCCTCCAGTGTCTTCAGAAACCCCTCCTCCGAGCGGCAGCGGCGCACGGTGAAGCAGGGCAGACCGCTGTCCTCCATCAGTGCCATAGCCATCAGCGTTTTGCCGAGGCCGGGCTCACCATCCAGAAGCAAGCCTTTAGGCATCCTCGCACCCAAGGCTGCATAGGCATCCGGACGGTGGATCATGTCACTGATCTGCATCAACTCCGTCTTGATCTTGTCATAGCCGATGATCTTGTCAAATGCACTCATAGTAAGTACCTCCTTATATAAACTCGTAGGGAATCTGGTTCTGCACGGCAAAGTGGTGGGCATAGCTGCCGCATACCACGCGAAACACCGATGGTTTCCTTGCGTCTTCGCCTTCGCCACGGGCGCAACGGGGAAATTCCGCCGCTGTGGGCATCTTTGTGGAATCGTCGATTACAAAGCGTTCGATCCTCTGCACGCTGGGCGGGATGGTCACATAGGGGCTGCCGTCAAAGCCGTCCAACGCCGAGCGTTCGATCACCAGCGTATCGGCGGGGATCACGCCGCCGGCAGAAACGGCCAGCAGCGTGCGGGTGCGCCGATCCGTCAGGCAGCCGCCCTCGTCGCTGAACCGGGGATTATCCGGCGCCACGGTAATGCGCTTCAGTGGGCAGCCTCGAAAGGCGCCGTAGCCGATCTCCTCCAGCGTGGAAGGGATGTACAGCTCCATCTCCGTGTCATCGTCCATCGCTGTCATGAATGCCAGCGACTCCACGCACCGCAGACCCTCCGGCAGCATCAGACGGCGCACCTCCTGCTCCGTGAAGGCGCAGCAGCCAATGTGCTCCACGGACGTCGGAATAGTCAGCTCCTGCAGCGGCAGGCCATTGAAAGCAAACGCGCCGATGGAGCGGACAGATCCGTCATCGGGGATGACGCTGTTCCGGCAGCCCAGCACCAGCTCACCGTCCTCCTTGCGAATGAGGCAGTTATTCTTTGCGTAAAAGCTGGAATTGCCGTCCTCCACGGTGATGCTGTCGATGCACGGCGGCATCATTTCGAAGTTCAGATAACCGCTGTCGCTGATGCGCTCCATGCCGCGAGGGATAACCAGATCGCCGTCGCCAAGCATCTCGTGGAGCGTTCCTCCGATAATCTTCAAAATAACGGTGTCATGACTCATAGCGCGTCCTCCTTTGCCCGTGTTGTGTAAGGGTGCAACGGGGTGGCGGGATGGATGAGAGGGCATCTCAAGCATCTCGCGGGACTGCATCATAGCACGCTGGTTTTCGAAATCGTTGCATACTGCTGTCCGAAATCTTGACTTGCGAAAATTTTTCTGTAAAATATTTTTGAGAGGAGGAGGTTTAATGGACATTCCGCGCCGAAAAAACCGCCAGCACTCGGATAAGCTGACGGCAGAGCTGCTGTTCTTCTGTCTCTGGCTGACCCGCTGCGGCGAGGTGGAGCTTGGCTGCTTTGAAAGCTATGGGCTTGAAAACTACGGACAGCATTCGTCCTCCAGCTACCGCCGCTATGCTAAGGAGTTGGAGAAGTGTGGAGCCATACCGCGAATGAAGCTGCGAGGAAACAACACGGACGGGAATAACCGCCGCCGTTTTATTTCCGACCCACCGGTGGAGGATTTCGCACCGGAGATGCGGTTTGATGGGGAGGATGATCACCTGCGGCGTTTGGCGCGGCTGGTGTGCATGGCGGCGTCGGTGCTTGTGCCTGACGGCAGCCTCGAGGCGTTTGACAACACCATAGACGAATACCGCCGCTACGCCCTGCACTACCCCGACTATCACGCAGCGTATGAGGGACTGGACCCCCGCACGCTCCGGCGTGATAAGCAGGCAGTGCGGCAGGTGCTGCTGCTCTGGAAAGACTACGACGCCCGGCGTATGCAGCGTGACGAGGATGTAGAGGA
>SFLS01000027.1 GCA_004554485.1 Oscillospiraceae bacterium
GCAGCACGGGGCGGAGCCGGTGGCTCCGTCCCGTTTGCGGCAATGAAGAAACAAGGATTACTTGATGTACTTATCAATGATGGACTGCAGGGTGCCGTCGGCTACCAGCTCGGCCAGGGCCGCGTTGATCTTGGCCTGCAGGTCGGTGTTCTCCTTATTGATGGCGATGGCGTAGTCCTCTACGGTATAGGCAGTCTCCAGGATGGAAAGACCTGCGTCGGGGTTGGCGTCCACCAGCGCCTCGGCAGGCGCGTTATCCAGCAGTACGCAGTCTACCTGGCCGTTCTTCAGGGCCTCTACGGCGTCGGTGGTCTTGGTGAAGGACTTGACATGATCGTCGCCGAAGTCTCCGGAAGCGTAGATAAAGCCGGTGGTGCCGCTCTGGGTGCCGATGATGGCGTCAGCCATATCGTCCAGCGACTGTACCTTGCCGCCCTCCTTGACGATGACGACCTGAACGCCGGTTGCATAGCTGTCGGAGAAGTTGACCTGCTGCAGGCGATCCTCGCTGACCGTCACGCCGGCCATGCCGATATCGTACTTGCCGGCCTGGACGCCGGGAATAATGGAATCAAAAGCGATGTCGGTGGTTTCCAGGGTCATGCCCAGCTTTTCGGCAATCGCGCCGGCTACCTCAATGTCGATGCCGACCAGCTGGCCGTTGTCGTAGTATTCATAGGGAGGGAAGGTACCCTCGGTCGCCATATGCAGAACAGCGGGCTCATGGGTATCATCGGGGGTCTGGGGCTGCTCGCCGCAGGCGGCCATCGCCAGCAGCAGCATTGCACTCAGCAGTACAGCAAACAGTTTTTTCATGGGTAAAATCTCCTTTATTCTCTTTTTCATTTTTTGCGGGGGTTCCGGGCGGAATCCTCGGCCGCCGAAACTAAAACAGCCTAAATTGCAAGTAAAGGATGAATAACTATACAAATAAAAATGAATATTCACCCACCCCACGGTCCAAACAGTTGCCGTTTGGCAGGGGATACGGTATAATAAGCGGGTAACCTAACGACCAAGAAAGGAAACTGACCGATGGAATTGCTGCAGCAGCTTTCTCAGGAGCTGAAGCTCCGTCCCAACCAGGTGGAAGCGGCGGTCCGCCTGCTGGATGAGGGAAACACCATCCCCTTTATCGCCCGCTACCGCAAGGAGATGACCGACAGTCTGGATGACGCCGCCCTGCGCGATCTGGCGGACCGGTTGGCGTACCTGCGCGGCCTGCAAAAGCGCCGGGAGGAGGTGCTGCGCTCCATGGAGGAGCAGCAGAAGCTGACCCCGGAGCTGGAGGCGGCGGTGCAGTCGGCCCGGACGCTGGCGGAAGTGGAGGACCTCTACCGTCCCTACAAGCCCCGCCGCCGACCATGGCGGAGGACTATCTGGATACCGAAAAGGGCGTGGAAACGGCGGAGGACGCCCTGGCGGGCGCCGTGGATATCATCGCGGAGGACATCTCCGATGACGGCGAGATCCGCAAGGCGCTGCGCCTGCTGATCCGGCGGGCCGCCGTAGTGACCGCCGCCGGCGACGACGAGCAAAACACTACTTATAAAATGTACTACGATTTCCGGGAGCCGGTCAGCCGCATTGCCCCGCACCGCGTTCTGGCCATCAACCGCGGCCAAAAGGAAGGGCTGCTGAAAACCGCCCTCGTGCTGGAGGAGGAAAAGGCGTTGGAGGTGATCCGGAAAAAGACGGTCACCGCCCAGAACGCCTGCGGGCGGGCGGTGGCTGCCGCCGGTGCCGATAGCTGGAAGCGCCTGATTGCCCCCAGCATGGAAAACGAGACCTTCCGCGAGCTGTTTGAGACGGCCTCGGAGCAGGCCATCCGGGTCTTTGCCGAAAATCTGCATCACCTGCTGATGCAGCCCCCGCTGACCGGGCAGGTGGTGCTGGGGTGGGACCCCGGCTACCGCAACGGCTGCAAGCTGGCGGTGGTGGATGCCACCGGCCGGGTGCTGGATACCGCCGTGGTGTATCCCACCCAGCCCTACAACAGGGTCGCCGAGGCCAAGCGGCTGGTGACCGCCCTGCTGAAAAAGCACCGGGTGACGGTTATTTCCATCGGCAACGGCACCGCCAGCCGGGAATCGGAAAAAATCGTGGCGGAGCTGATTGCCGAAAGCGGACTGTCGGTGCAGTACGCCATTGTCAGCGAAGCGGGGGCTTCGGTCTACTCCGCGTCCCGGCTCGCCAGCGAGGAGTTCCCGGAGTATGACGTCAACCTGCGCAGCGCGGTCTCCATTGCCCGCCGCCTGCAGGACCCGCTGGCGGAATTGGTGAAGATCGACCCCAAGGCCATCGGCATCGGGCAGTACCAGCACGATATGCCGCCCGCGCGGCTGGATGCCGCCCTGGACGGCGTGGTGGAAAGCTGCGTCAACTCGGTGGGCGTTGACCTTAATACCGCATCGCCCTCGCTGCTGGAGCATATCGCGGGTATCAACAGCGCCATCGCCAGGAACATTGTGGCTTACCGGGAGGAAAACGGCGGCTTTACCGCCCGCAGCGAGTTGCTGAAGGTGCCCAAGCTGGGCAAAAAGGCCTACGAGCAGTGCGCCGGCTTTCTGCGGATCTCCGTCGGCAAAAATCCGCTGGACGCCACCGCCGTCCACCCCGAAAGCTACCCGACCGCCGAACGGCTGCTGACGCTGTGCGGTTGTACGCTGGAGCAGATCGGCACCGAACGAATGAAGGAGCTGCCGGCGCTGGCGGAGAAAATGGGCTATGAGGCCCTGGCGCAGCAGCTGGGCGCCGGCGTGCCGACGGTGCGGGATATCATCGCCGAGCTGCAAAAACCGGGGAGAGACCCGCGCGAATCGCTGCCGCCGACGGTGCTGCGCAGCGATGTGCTGGAAATGAAGGATCTGAAGCCAGGCATGGAGCTGACCGGCACCGTCCGTAATGTGGTGGACTTCGGCGCCTTTGTGGATATCGGCGTGCACGAGGACGGGCTGGTGCATATCAGCCAGCTGGGCGAAAAATATGTAAAACACCCCAGCGAGGTGCTAAAGGTGGGGGATATCATTCGGGTAAAGGTGCTGGAGGTGGACCCCAAGCGCGGGC
Source organism: Oscillospiraceae bacterium (assembly GCA_004554485.1). Lineage (GTDB taxonomy): Bacteria > Bacillota > Clostridia > Oscillospirales > Ruminococcaceae > Angelakisella. The sequence goes on from SFLS01000027.1 coordinate 3,067, forward strand.
GGATCTCCCTGACGATGCGGGGGCTTGACCGGCCGGCGGCGCTGTGACCCGGTCCAAAGCCCGCACAAGGCGATAGCCCGGCCCGCAGGACCGCCCGCCGCAGGCGGGCGCGGCGGTCTGCGACCGCCGAAACCGTCCCCCGGACGGTTTGCCCTGCGGGCCGCCTCTCCGCGGATTTTCCACATTGCAAAAGCTGCGCCGCCGCGCCGGCGGAAGGGCTTGATTTTTCCGCGGAATATGCTATAATACCCCTGTGCAGCCGAGGGAACCGGGCTGCCTGCCATCCAACCCGCGGCACCGGGCCGCGGAAGACGGATGAAGAACGATCCTGTTAGGAGGTACATACTATGGCTTACAAAGTTGGCGATGCCTGCATCGGCTGCGGTGCCTGCATGGGCGCTTGCCCCACCGGTGCCATCAAGGATGCCGGCGGTGTCTGTGAGATCGATGAGGGCGTCTGCATTGATTGCGGCGCTTGCGCCGGTACCTGCCCCGTTGGTGCCATCTCTGAGGGCTGATAAGGTCCGAAAAAAGGAGCCTGCTGTTCGCAGGCTCTTTTGTTTTGCCGTTATTCCAGTCCCGGTAGCGTCATCGGGTCGATAAACTTGCCGTTCTGCAGGGCGGCGAAGTGCAGGTGGCTTTCCATCGAAACTTCCGCCGCAATGGTATCCACGCTGCCCAACATCTGGCCGGCCGTTACGTTGTCGCCGGCCTTCAGGCCCTTTTCGGGGGTGATGCCGCAGTAAACGGTCTGGATGCCGTCCCGGTGCTCCAGCGTTACCGTTCCGCCCCACATGGGGTCAGTCACAACGGAGACTACGGTGCCCTCCGCCGCCGCAGAGACCGCGGCGCCCTTATCGGCCGCCAGATCCAGCCCATCATGGGTGCGCCAAACGTTCAGCGTGTGGTTTTTCACCAGCTCCCCGTTGCTGAAAGGGGCCAGCACCTTAGTGCCCGGCACCGGCAAGGAATAGCAAAGCGGCGCCGGCTCGGCGGATTTTACGGGCGGCTGCGATGCGGCGGCAGCAGCGGGCTGCGTGGTAGAGGAGGCATCCGGCACAGTAGAAAGCGAAGGCTGCTGCGAGGGCTTTTGCTGCTCGCTTTCGCCGGCGGTCTGCTGCTGCAGAATATCCTCGTAATTCCACTGGGTTCCCTCCTTGTTTTCGGTTACGGCAGGCGGCTGCGTCTGCCGCTCCCGGATGCCGCTGATGGTATTCTGTGCGGTGAGCCAGGCGGCAGCTCCGGCTCCGGTGATGCAAAGCGCCAGGGCGATATAGAAGCCCTTGGCTTTCATAAAAGACCAGATTCGGTGATTTCGGTTCATATTCAACCATCCTTTGTGCAAAGTGGTAATGCGACTTTCTCTTGCAAGTCACTCCTATTGTTCACCGCCCGCGGCCAAATTATGCAGAGCGCCCGGTTCGGGCCGCAGGCCAAGCCGCCCTTCGGGGCGGCTTTTCGCGCGCTTCGCGCGCGAGCGCCTGGGGGGACGCTTTGCGTCCCCCCAGGCGGGCCTGCGGCCCGCCGTCCGCCTTGCCTACGGCTTTTCCTGCGGCGGGGCGGTCAGTCGCCATCCGTTTTGGCGCAGCAGGCGCAGTCCCATCCACAGCTCCCGCGCCGCCAGCAGCAGAATCAGAACGCCGAAGCAGCTCCGCAGCGTCCCTTCCTCCAGACGGCTGCCCAGCCACACCCCCAGCACCACACCGGGCAGGCCGCCCCACAGCAGCGGCAGGGCAGCCTGCTTTTCGGTCAGGCCGTTTTTGCGGTGAAAATACAGCCCCAGCAGCCCCACGGGCAGGATCATCAGCAGGTTGACCCCCTGCGCCGTCAGCTGCGGCATCCCGGTCCACACCAGAACCAGCAGCAGGACCCCGCCGCCGCCCAGCCCCATGGCGCCCAAAGCGCCGCTGACCACCGAAGCCAACGCGATCACAAGCCAGCTCACAGCAGACGGATCCCTCCCCACAGCATCAGCCCGCCGAAGACCAGCTTCAGCCAGCCGGTGGAAATTTTCGGCATCAGGCGGCTGCCGAGGTACGCCCCCAGCAGGCTGCCCGGCAGCCACGGCAGCGCGTCGGCCAGGGTAAACCGCCCTTCGATGAGGTACAGCACGGCGCTGACCAGCGAAAGCGGCACAATGACGGCCAGAGCCGTCGCATGGCTTTTTTTGCCGCCGGTCCCCAGCGCGGAAAGCAGCGGCACCACCACCATGCCGCCGCCCGCGCCCAGCAGCCCGTTCAGCAGTCCGGCGCCAAAGCCGCCCAGCGTGCTCCACAGCTTTTTGCTTTTCATAAAAATAATCCCCCCGCCGCAGAAGATAGCAAATGCTATTATCTCCGGCAGAGGGAAGAAAATGCAGTTTGATTTGCGGGACCTAAGCGGCACAGGGTACGGCGTCAGCCCGGCAATGGAATCAATGGAAACGTGGTAAAGCTTTTCCAACCGAATGATCCGTTCAAAAGACGGCTTGCACTTGCCCTGTTCGCAGTTGGTGTAGGCAGTTTTGTGCATCCCCGGTATTTTACCAGCTGTTCCTGTGTCAGATCGGCGTCCTCCCGCAGATCCCGCAGTCGCGGATAATAGGCCATCTCGGCGCCCCCTTGCCTGTTAAGACTATTATCTCCAAATACAACAAATGTTGTATTTTAGAGCGGTAAGGAGGGTCTTGTCAATGGAATGCTTGACCCTGTATGTGATCCTGATGGCGACTTTGCTGTGGCTGCGCAGCCTGACGGAGCAATAGGCGGCCGCCGCAGCCCCATGCAAAAACGCCCCCGGCAGATCGGCGATCCACGGGAGCGTTTTGTTCTGGTTTTAGAGGTTTTTTATTCCATAATCTCAATGGAATCAATGGTCACATCGTGCATCGGGCGGTCGCCACGGGCCGTGCGTACATTGGCGATGCTGTCCACCACGTCCATCCCGTCAATGACCTGCCCAAACACCGTGTGGGCAAAATCCAGGTGGAAGGTCCCGCCGACCTCCGCGTACTTTTTGGCGACCTCGGTAGCGTATGCCTTCTCCTCCTCAGGCAGGCCCTCGGACTGGTACTCGTTCAGCCTGGCGTTCACCTCATCGATATACGCCTGGATCTTGGGGGCGTCCTCCAGTGCCTCCTGCATCAGCTGCACCCGGCGCTTGGCGTCATTCAGCAGCTCGTAGCAGGCTACCTGCACCGCCAGCGCATCAATATCCTTGGTGGGCGCCTGGCTGTTCTGTACGATAAAAAACTGGCTGCCGTTGGTGTTGGGACCGGCATTGGCCATGCTCAGCGCCCCGCGGAAGTTGTGCAGTTCGCGGCTGCACTCATCCTCAAATTTTTCCCCGTATATACTCTCGCCGCCCGCGCCGGTGCCGGTAGGGTCGCCGCCCTGGATCATAAAATCTTTGATGACCCGGTGGAAGATCAGCCCGTTGTAGTAGCCGTTTTTGGCGTGGGTTAAAAAGTTTTCCACCGTTTTGGGTGCCACCTCCGGGTACAGCCGCAGGGTGATATCCCCCATATTGGTGTGCATGACGGCACGGGGACCGTCGGTCTCGGTAAACTGCTTCAGAATCATAGCCTGTATTTTCCTTTCTTTTTCGGGTCCCGGCAGCCGGCCGGCTCCGCCCGCAGGGCGCTCCGGCTCCGCCGGAGCCTGCGATCTCCGATCGCAGCTGCCGCCTTCGGCGGCAGGCCCTGCGGGCGGGCCCGGCGGGTTTCGCGGGAGACAGCGGAGCGGCTGTCGTGCTGGACCCATTATACCGCATTCCGGGCCAGGAATACAAGTATCGGTTGACTTTACGGCCGCTTTCGCATAATATAGGGGTAGAGAACACAAAAGGAGGAACTGCAAAATGGAAAATGAAAACTGGGGTGAGGACCTCATCTCCCTGCTGGATGAAGACGGCGTGGAAAGCGAGTACCGTATCATCGCCTGTGCGGAGCTGGACGGCGTGGAATATATGGCGCTGGAACCCATCGGAAAGGACCCCGAAAAGGCCCTGATGGAAGCGGCCCAGCTGGTGTTCCTGCGGCTTTCGGAGGAGCTGGATGAGGACGGCGAGCAGTATCTGGAATCAATCCAGGACGAAGAGGAGTTCGACCGTGTTGCCGAAATTTTCCGCGACAAGCTCAGCGAGGAGTACGAGTTTCTCGAGGACGACGGGGAAGAATAAACCCCGCGCGACAAATCAATCATCGCTGAAGCCACCCTGCTGTGTGCGTCAGTGCCGCTTGATATGATCCAACACATTTTATTAGGGAGCCCGATCTCCGTGAGGCCGGATTGCAGACCTCCCATCCCACCGGGGTGGAAGAAGGGAGCGTGAAAGCCCGGGAGGCTACCCACCTGTCACACAAGACGGGTTTTATTGGCGGCACAACGGCATGGCGGGGGTGTTTTTTTGCCCAAAATGCGCCTTATTCGCCTTTTTCCTCCCTTTTTGGATAATATTTACTTGACACCCTCAGGCAAAATCAGGCTGATAAATAATAACTAAACCCGATTTCAATAAAATGGCGGAAGAGATTGATTCAGCCGTTTGGAAATGGAAGAAAAAGAGCGTGTTATTTGGCGAGCGTGAGGATGATTTTTCTGAGGAGTTGTTTCTGGGCGAAAAGCACAGAAGCGAGGATATGAGCAAGTTCGAGACCATTATCGGCGCCCGCAACGCCGTAACCGGTAATATCGAAGGCGCGTCCCCCATCTGCATCAACGGCAAGCTGATCGGTAATATCAATTCTACCAGCTATGTCTACATCAGCAAAACCGGCTCCATCGAGGGCAACGTAACGGCAAACCATCTGGTCCTGCTGGGCAACATCACCGGCGACAAGGTGGATGTCAGCAAGCTGGTCGTTACCGCTACCGGCGTCATCAACAGCGATATCAAGGTCGCCAGGCTGACGGTGGAGGAGGGCGGCGTCCTCAACGGCCAGATCAACGTGACCCCCGATTCTTACCGTCCGGCGGAGGAATAAGCCCCGCCCCCGGCAAGTCTGACGAACAAAAAGGCCCCGAAGCCAAGCGCTTCGGGGCCTTTTTATATGTGGGTCACACTTCCTCTTTGGGGATCACCGGGCAGGCCCAGCGGCAGGCCCGGCAGTACCGACAGGAGGCAAAGGCAACCTTGGGTACTGGCTTACCCTCCTCGTTGGGAACCATTTTGATCACGCCGTGGCTGCAGGCCTTAGCGCACAGTCCACAGTGGATACAGGGAAAATCCGGGGTAATCTTTATCATATCAGTTTCCTCCTTCTCTCCGGCGGCGCGCCGCGCGGAGTTGTATCAGCTTCGCCGTAATGCTCACGGCGATCTCGTTCGGTGTCTCGGCGTCGATGGCAAGGCCGATGGGGGTATCGATGCGGGCCAGGTCGGCGTCGGAAAAGCCGTCCTCCCGCAGCCGCAGGAAAGTGGCCTGCATCTTGCGGCGGCTGCCCACCATGCCCAGGTACCAGACAGGGCTGCGAAGCGCCTCGCACAGCACCTCATAGTCGCCCTGGTGCCCCCTTGTCATAATGATGACGGCGTCGCCCGGGGCAAAGGGGATGGCGGCGGCCAGCCCCGGCAGGATGCCGCACCGGGTTTCGGCCGCGGTGGGGAACAGGGCGGGCGAGGCGTATTCGGGTCGCTCATCCAGCACCACGCAGGAAAAATCCACCCCGGCCAACAGCGGCGCCAGCGCCTGGCTGACGTGTCCGCCGCCGAAGATGTAGCACAGCCCGCCCTCTTGCAGCTTCATGGTAAAGCAGCCGGGGGAAAAGGCGGTCCGCGCCTCCGGCAGCAGCCTGCCCTGCCAGCCTCTCTCATCGTAGGTGACCTGCAGGGAGCAGTCTTTGTTCTGCAAAAGCGCGCAAAGCAGCGCTTCCGCCAGCGGCAGCCGATCCGGGCCCCAGCGCAGCAGCAGGATCTGCTCCTCTCCGCCGGCCTCCGGGCCCATATGGGTCAGCTCCTCGGCGGAAAGGCACTGGTGCCAGCTCTGTCGCACCGGGCAGGCGGCGTCCGTCAGCATCTCTCTGGCCGGCGCCAGGATATCATGCTCGGCCTGGCCGCCACCGACGGTGCCGGCAGCTGTGGTCGGGGTCAGCACCAGCAGCGCCCCCGGCGCGCGCGGCGTGGCGCCCCGACAGGCGGTAACGACAGCGGTAACGGCGGGCCGGCCGCCGCGCAGGGCATCGCAAAGGGTCTGTATCCGTTGTTTCATGGCGGCTCCTTTTGGGGGTATCAATACAATTGCAGAAGATCAATTCTTCTTTTCCCCGGGCTTCCCCGGCTGCCCGCATGGCCTGGACCGGGTTGTGACAGCGCAGAAGAACCTTTGCCCGCGGGATCATTTTTGTTCTTCGCATCCGGATTATTTGGTTCCGGCATCGGCAAAGGCTCCCCCGGGACTTTTGGTGCAAAGGAGGCAAAAGATCCTCCTTCGCCGGCGCTGTTATGATAAGGGGTGCGGGGCGGTGAGACTTGCGCCCGTTAGGTTCCGGGCAGGGTAAAGGGGACGATCTGAGCCATATCCACCTTTTTCAGGCCGGTAATGCTGCGAATCACGCCCTCGTGGCACGCCACAAGGATCGCTTTCTGCGTGCCGTCGTACCGGCGCAGGCAGTTCAGCACCCGTCGGGCGATGGCGGCGTGGGTCTCGCAGTTGTCCTCTCCGGTCAGCTCGGTGCTTTCCATGTACTGCACAAAGCAGCGGCTCATATCCTCCATGCCGTACCGTTCGCCGGGCTGAGGCAGGTCGCCGCGCATATCCAGGTCATACAGCCACTCGTGCAGGTTCCACTCCACCGTCACCGGCAGGTCCAGCCGCCGGGAGAGGATCTGCGCCGACTGCATGGTGCGGGTGTAGGGGGAGGCCAGGATCAGCGAAGCCTCCCGCAGCCGCGGGTCTCTGGCCGCCGCTTCGATCTGCTCCACCCCTTCGGCAGTCAGGGGGATGTAGGTGCTGGCCGGGCCGTAGAAGCGACGTTCCTCCGCCCATTGCCAGTCCGGCTGGCCGTGGCGCACCAGGTAAAAGGTCGTGGTCATAGATTGGGAGCTCCCCTTTCCGGGTTTTTGACAGAATCCGTTCGTTTTTGCGGATCCTGTTCCGCCTTATTATAGCGCACCGGGAGCCTGCTGGCAAGCCGCAAAGCCGCTGCCGGCGCAAAAGAGAAAGCTCCCCGCCGCGGGTGGGCAGGGAGCTTAAAGCCGGTTCGATTACTGGGGGATTACGTTGACAGCGCGCAGCTTGCCGGTATCCTTGGGATCGGGCTCGGTGTCGAAGGTGACCTTCTGGCCCTCGGCCAGGGTCTTAAAGCCGTCTACCTGAATGGCGGAGAAATGAACGAAAACATCCTCGCCGCCCTCGTCGTTGGAGATAAAGCCGTAGCCCTTTTCTGCGTTGAACCATTTGACAGTACCGTTATTCATGTGGGTACCTCCTGCATTAAAAAATTTTCGTACCCAAAAAAACAAAGCCCGGCGCGCTGCAACATCCAACTACAATGACTTGCAACGAGTGAGGCCATAGTGGTGATCTTGAATACAAATTGATTATAGCATACCCCACAGGGGAAAGTCAATCGGGTTTGCCCAACAAAATGCCGGCAGGTCACGGAAATCGTGCGACAGGGTTTTCCCTTTTCGGCCGGTCTGCGGCAGGGGCAGGCGTTCGCGGCGCAGCCCGTCAAAGCCCCCTGCGGGGGCTTTGACGCCCCGGGCTCCCCTATGGGGCGCCCGGGATACGCGCCCTGCGGGCGCGCGGCTGCGCCGCGCCCGGCAGCGTGTCGCCGTTATGCGCCCAAACGTATCGGGCTTCGCAGCCGGCTCCTTTTGCCGTGCGGTTCAACGGTGGTTTCTCCGGGAAACGATCGCGCCGACGATCAGCAGCACCATCGAAACGGCGACCAGCACGATATACAGCGTCGCGGACATGGGCTTGATAAGCCGGTCCACCGCAAAGGTGACGGCAAACAGCAGAATGCCGGCAATGGCAATAAAATCAGATTTCTTCATGGGGTTCTCCTTTCCGGCGCAGCGCCTCGTATTTCAGTATCGCTATCTGGGTCTTGGCGTCCTCGATCTGTCCGTCCAGTACCATCCGCAGGGCTTCCTCCCAGGGGACCCACTCCGTTGTGAGGAATTCATCCTCATCGGGATGGCAGGTGCCGGGGGTCAGCTCCCGCGCGGCAAAGACCCATATCTTTTCGCTGCAGTAGGCGGGGGTGGGGTACAGCACCGTCAGCGGCTCCAGCCGCCCGGCAATAAGTCCGCACTCCTCCTCCAGCTCCCGTCGGCCGCACTGCTCCGGAGTCTCGCCGGGGTCGCGCTTGCCGGCGGGGATCTCCAGCGTTTCGGCACCGGCGCCGCTGCGGTACTGCCGCACCATCAGCAGCCGCCCCTGTTCATCTATCGCCACGATCCCCACGCCGCCGGGGTGCAGGATCATCTCCCGTTCGGCGGTGCCGCCGTTTTCCAGCCGCACCTGCCAGCGCTCGTGGGTGAATACCCGCCCGCGGGAAAGGGTCTCCCGGCGCAGGATCTTCTCCTGATGCGGCATACTCATTCCTCCCCCGGGTGATTCTTGCGGTAAGCCAGGTAGCTTTCCAGGATAATGGTGGCGGCTACCGCGTCGATGGTGTTTTTCCGCTTTTTCCCGCGCACGTCGGTCATGTTCAGATAATGTGTTGCGGAGACGGTGGTGCTGCGTTCATCCCACAGCCGCACCGGGCAGGGCAGCCGCTCGGCCAGCTCCTGTGCCAGCGAACGGCACAGCTCGCTGCGGGGGCCGGCGCTCCCGTTCATGTTCAGCGGGTTGCCCACGACCACCAGGCCCGCCTGCAGCGTCTCGGCCTGCCGGCAGATTTCCCCGATCACCGCCTGCCGGTCCGCACTGTGAAAGACCCCCACAGGGCTGGCCAGCAGCTCTCCGCGGTCGCAGACGGCAAGCCCCGTCCGGGCGTCGCCGTAATCCACGGCCAGGATCCGCATGGGCGCTCCCTCCTTTTCCGGTTTCGGTACAGAATACTGGTTCCATTATATCGCCCATCCCGCCAAAAAACAAGCGAAGCTTGTAATATTGCCGCAGGTGTGATAGAATAACGGCGTCCTTTTGGGATCGTCAGTCGAAAGATCCTGACGTTAAATAAAACTAATGCCGCACTGTGACGGCATCCAAAGGAGAAATGAATATGCAAAACAGAACGCTGCGGCAGCTGACTGCCGCAGGAGTCATCGCAGCCGCCTATGCCGCGCTTTCGCTGGCGCTGGCGCCCATCAGCTTCGGCGCGGTGCAGTGCCGCGTAGCGGAAGTCCTTACCCTGCTGCCGGTCATCAGCCCCGCCGCCATCTGGGGCGTGGGGCTGGGCTGCGCCATCACCAATGCGGTGGGGGCTGCCACCGGCGCCAATTTCCTGGGCCCGGTGGATCTCTTTGTCGGCACTGCCGCTACGCTGCTGGCGGCGTTGGCCAGCCGGCTGCTGGGCCGCATCCGCATCGGCGGGCTCCCCTGGCTCAGCGCCCTGCCGCCGATTCTGTTTAACGCCGTGGCCATCGGCGCCGAATGGTGCTATGTCATGACCGGTACCCTCAACGGCACATTCTGGCTGCTGGCCGGACAAATCGCCCTGGGGCAGTTGCCGCCCTGTTTGCTGGGGGTCTGGCTGGTGGGTCTGCTGGAGCGCCGCGGTCTGCAGAATATCATCGAAGGGAAGTGATGCCGCATGGCGCTTTTCGGCCGCAAAACTGAGGCGGCCCCGCTGCCGCCTATCGCCCGCTGGGAATACCGCTGCGGCGACGGCCACCACTGGGGCTATCATTATTGTGTTTCCCGCAAGGACGGTCAGGTGCGGCTTGTCTATTCCCGTGTCATGCCGGAGCGGATGGAAAGCATTGCCGCCCCGCAGGAGCTGTGGCAGAAGCTGACCGAGCTGGCGGAGCGCTACCGCCTGCAGGACTGGGCGGGCTACAATGAGTGCCGCCCCCGCACCCCCCGGACCAAGCGCTGGCTGCTGTACCTTACCTTTGCGGACGGCAGCGCCCTGCGGGCGGAAGGCTGCGGCGCGGCTCCCCGCTCCCACGATAAATGGGAGGACGAGTTGCTGGCTCTGCTCAATTCCTGCATAGACCTGTGACCCCTGCCCTGCCGGGCTTCCGGCGGGGCTTTTCTTTTTCGGGCTCCTGCAGGGCGCAGGGCCGGCGGCGCAGCCGGGCGGCCCCCTTCGGGGGGCCGCCCTCCGCGGAAGCCGCTTTGCGGCTTCCGCGTCCCCCGGGCCTTCGGCCCGGGGCGGCTGCGCCGCCGCCTTCCCCCGTTTCGCAAACAGCAATCAAGCTCCCCCGCGCCGTACCGGGCAGGGGAGCTTGGCCATTTCGTTTTATTTTACTTTACCCCAGGGCCAGCCGGTCGATCTTCGGGTCGGCAATAAAGGATGAGGTGCTGTACAGCACCAGCAGGTCGGTAATGCCCTCCTGCTGCATCAGCTCGCTCAGCGAACCCAGATAGTACCGCAGGTCCACCGCCACGATTTCCTCGTAGTCCGCCGCCGCAAAGGGCAAAAAGGCGTTGGCGTAGCTGTCCTTCAGCACCAGCAGCCGCCGCCCGTTTTCCGCCCCGCCCCGGACGGTCACCGTGGGCCAGTTGCCGCCGAAGAACACCTCGTACATATCTTTCTGGGCCAGCTTGGCGGTATCATAGCAGCCGGCGTGGTCGGTATTGTCATACCGCACGCTCCAGCCGGTGTCGCCCGGCTGCCGGTACAGCATAACGGTATCGGTCGCCGCGTTCGCATCCAGCACCTTGCTGTACAGCGTCCCGCGGAAGCCCGGATACTCCTCCACCGTAAAGTCCGCTTCGTCGGGGACGGGCAGCCCCAGGGCGGCGCGGTAGCATTGGTAGCCCAGCAGCGCGCCGGCGGTGGTCCAGTGGTGGTCGGTGCGGTAGTAAAGCTGCCGCTCCCCGGCCGCCGCGGCAAAGGGTTCCCGCAGGTCCGGCAGCCGGTAGCCCTCCAGCGCCGCTTCCATTTGGGCAAATACCGCATCCTCGTCAAACAGAGTGGCGTATTCCGGCAGCTTATCCCGCAGGATACAGCCCGGGGTCGGCACCGGCAGGAAGGTCATGTTCTCCGCTGCCATTCCGCTTTCGGCGCACCGGTCAAAGAACTGCCGCAGCGTCTGCAGGTTTTTGGCCAGCCGTTCCCCGTCCAGGTCGTTCGGGGTCACCTTTTCGATGTAGTAGCCGTCATCGGCCAGGTACACCCCGCCGATATCCCGGTTTAGCAGCAGCATTTTGGCGCGGCTGCGGATAGCCGTCCAGCGGTCCCGCTGCCAGAACTGGTCACTCAGGTAATCCTCCACCTCGTCGCCGAAGTCCCCGCTTTTTACCGTATCGGCAGTCAGGCGGGGCAGCTGCTGCAAAACGCGGTTCTCGTTTTCGGAAAAATCAGCGTCTGGCGTCAGCCAGGAAAGCAGCCCCAGCGAAACGATCAGCAGGCCGAACACCGCAATGATAATACTGTTCTGCTTTTTCACGGCGCAGCCTCCTCTCAGAACCGGAAATACAAAAACGGGTTATAGCTGTCCCCCACCAGATAGGCGATGCACAGCAGCAGAACGCCCGCGTAAAAAAGGCAGCGTACCGTCGTCTGGCCGGCGGGAGTCAGCCGCCGCAGCAAGCCGGCGGCAAGCCGGGCCGGCAGCCGGGTGCAGGCCACGGCGGCGATAGCCAGCAGCAGCAGATTGGTCACCAGCAGGTACAGGCTCTGGGTGTCCGCCGCCCCGTGCGCGCCGAACAGCGCCGCCAGGTACTGCCCGATGGTGCCGAAGTCGGTCAGTGCGAACAGCACCCACCCCAGCACGATCAGCAGCAGGGAGTAAAGGTGCTGTACCCAGCCGGGGGCCTTCTGCAGCGGCCGCAGCAGCCACACCTTTTCCAGAATGAGGATGGCCCCGTAGTACAGCCCCCACAGCACAAAGTTCCAGGAAGCGCCGTGCCACAGTCCGGTCAGCCCCCATACAATGACAAGGTTGAGGATCTGACGGGGCAGCCCGCGGCGGTTGCCGCCCAGCGGGATGTACACATACTCCCGGAACCAGGTGCCCAGCGAGATATGCCACCGCCGCCAGTATTCGGTAATGCTGCGGGAAAGATACGGGTAGTCGAAATTTTCCAGGAATTCAAAGCCCAGCATCCGTCCCAGGCCGATGGCCATATCGGAGTAGCCGGAAAAATCAAAGTAGATCTGAAAGGTAAAGGCAACAGCGCCCAGCCAGGCGGTCAGCGCGGGCAGGCTTTCCCCCGGCAGGGCGGCCACGGTATCCCACAGCAGGCCCACCTGGTTGGCCAGCAGCACCTTTTTGCCCAGCCCCACCGTAAAGCGGTGGATGCCGGAGGCAAAAAGCCCGGAGCTTTCCTGCCGGCTGACCAGTTGCCGCTCCACTGTTTTGTACTGCACAATCGGCCCGGCGATCAGCTGCGGGAACAGCGCGATATAGGTGCCGAAGGTAATGGGGTTTTTCTGCGCTGCCACCGTCCCGCGGTAAACATCGATGACGTAGCTGAGCGCCTGGAAGGTGTAAAAGCTGATGCCGATGGGCAGTGCCAGTTCCAACAGGGCCAGGTGGCTGCCGGTCAGGGCGTTCACGCTCTCCACCAGCAGGTCGGCGTACTTAAAGACGCCCAGCGCCCCGATATTCCCCGCGATGCAGAAAATAAGGACCGCCTTGGCCCATCCATGCTTTTGGCGCTTCTGCAGGGCGGCCACCGCCAGTCCGCACAGGTAGTTGAACAGGATGGAGGCAAGCATCAGCCGGATATACACCGGCTCTCCCCAGGCGTAAAAAAGCAGGCTGGTCAGCAGCAGCCACAGGTTGCGCAGCGCCCGCGGGCACAGGTAATAGACCCCGATCACCAGGGGGAAAAACAGGAACAGGAAGGTCAGACTGCTGAATACCATAAAGGCTCCTTACAGGCAGCAAGGGCCGCGGGGGAGGGAGTCCTGCGCAGCCCTTGGGATTTCATTTCCGGCGGGCGCTCCTCTGCTCCCGTCGGTTCGCCGCCTGCGGCGGCAAACCTCCGCCGCTGCGGCGCGCCCGCCGCGTCACCGCGGGTTTTGCGGTCCGGCGGGGCAAAAACGCGTCAGCCAAAGTATTTGGCAATCACCTTATCCACGCCGTCGGCGTCATCGGTGACGGCAACGGCGACGTACCGGCCGTTGGTGTGCACCTTGGCCTTCTGCAGCAGCGCCACCTCGTCAGGGTTGTATTTCGCGTCGATGCTGTCGTCAATATACCGCTGCACCACGGCGGCGGCGGTCTTGGCAGCCTCCGCATCCTGGCAGACAAAAACGGCGCAGCGCAGATAGGCGGAATCATTGGCCGCCAGATACGCCTCGGTCCCCTCGGGCAGCTCGCCGCCCAGCAGCACCCCCGCCATCGAACTGTCCAGCGTGGTCGCGGTATCGGGATAGGTTACGTCGTTCTGCAGCGCGCCGAACAGGGCGGCGGCGTCCACGGTGACCTCCGGCTCCCCGCCGTTGCCGCCGCAGGCGGCAAGGCTAAGGCACAGCACGGCGGCCAGCAGCATCGCAAAAAACTTTCTCATCGGTTTGTCCTCCTTAGTTGGATGGTTTAAAATCATATACGGTCACGCCGTCCAGTTCGGTGGCGTTCCCCGGAATAAATTCGACGGGCAGATCGTACTCCCCGTTGTAGTCCTCCGGCAGCACCACATGGGTCAGCAGATAGGCCAGCCAGGTTTTGCAGTAGTCGGCGTTCAGGTGTACGCCGTCCCAGGAGGCGTCATCCAGCAGATAGCCCTCCTCATCCACCAAAGCGGGCGGAATGTCCAGGTACCACAGGTGCTTTTCCCGGCAGAGCGCCAAAAGCTGCTCGTTAAAGTTGTTGACCCGCTCCAGCGTAAAGCCGTTGGCCGCGCCGCTGGCTTCCTTCAGCTTGGTCACCGGCAGTACCGCCTGCACGTAAATATCGGCGTCGGGGTGGGTGCGCTGCACCAGGTCCACCAGTCGCCCGAAGTATTCGCCAAAGGCTTCCGCCTTCGGTAAACCCATGTCGTTCATGCCGAAGATCAGGTAAAACCGTTTGCCGCCCACCTTGCCGATCATGTTGGCGACGGTATCGGTGCCCAGCCCCGGCACGGTAGCCTCCTTGCTGGTGTAGTTGGTCACCGAAAGGGATTTGACCGCCAGCGAGGTGCAGTTGGAAAGGCCGTTGTACAGGATCAGCCCCTGCGAGCGGCTGTCGCCCAGCACCACCGCGTCGTTAAACCAGGCGGTGGAAACCTGCTGGCTCTCTGCCACCACGGGGTCAAAGACCGGCTCGTAGATTATGGTGCCGTCCGGGGTGTCCGCCGGCTCGTCGGTCGGGTCGGTCGAGGGATCGGTCACGGGGCCGGCGGGGTCCGGTTCCTTTTGCAGCGCGGGGACCACCCAGTGCACGATGGCAAAAACAGCCGCGGCCAGCACCAGCAGCGCAATCAGCGCCGCCAGGAGCCTGCGGCGCCGCAGGGCCTTCCGCCGGCGGGAAGAATGGTTATAGGAATCTCGCATTTCTGTTCACCTCGGAAGCATCAGCAGGGGGCGGCCCGGGCAGCGGCTCGGGCAGGCTTGCATATCATTTTCTATTTTATCACAAATCCGCAATAAAACAACACCCGCGGCCAAGATTCTGT